>DASZYM010000590.1:0-4163 GCA_035545355.1 Dongiaceae bacterium | reverse complement strand
AGCCCGATCCAGATCACCCGGCCGGGCTGCACCTTCATCTGGTCCGGATTGTCGATGTCGAGGTCGGTGACCCGGCGGCCGTTCTCATAGGCGGCGCAGTTGACGACGGTGGCCATGGACAGGGCTCCCAGGTCCTGGATTGGAAGGGGGGAGAGATTCGCGGTCAATTAACCTAAGGCTCCTCTATCGGCAAGGGCGGGGCCGTCACACTTCCCCGCCCCGTCATTGGACAAGCCCCCGCCTCTCGGTTAGCTTCCCCAGCGCGTGGTGAAGGCCGGCGACCCCGCCGGCGATCCCTTGGACGCCTGTCATACCGTAGGCGTTGGAATCTTGGGGAAATATAAGATTTTGCAGCGAATCCTGTCGAACTGTGAAACCTGTCCCCGGCCTGCCGCGACACAGTCCTTGAGAGCGGGCCGATGAACGCGGCGCGGACCAAGGCGGAAGGCCAGACCGAGGTCGTCCTGCTGCAGCGCGTCGCGGGCGGGGACCGGGATGCTTTTGCCGAGCTCTATCGCCGCCTCCAGCGGCCGCTGTTCGGCTATTTGATGAAGCTGGTGCGCGATCGCGAGATGGTCGAGGACGTCCTCAACGAGACCCTGATGGAGGTGTGGCGCCAGGCCGCGCGCTTCGAGGGGCGCTCGTCGGTGAATACCTGGGTATTCTCGATCGCCCATCACCGCGCGGTCTCCAGGCTGCGCAAGAAGCGCGAGACGGCGCTGGACGAGGAGCAGGCCGCGGCGATCGAGGACGAGGGCCCGACGCCGGACATGAAGGCGGAATCCAGCGACATGTCGCGCCTGCTCGGCAAGCTGATGGAACGGCTGTCCTTCGAGCATCGCGAGATCCTGCACCTCGCCTATTACCAGGAGTTCTCGGTGCAGGAGATCGCCACCGCGCTCGACCTGCCGCCCAATACCGTGAAGACCCGGATGTTCTATGCGCGCCAGCGCCTGCGGGTGCTGCTGGAGGAATCCGGGGTCGAAGGAGCCGTGGCATGAGCGACAGCCGCAACACCGCCAGCCCCAAGTCGTCCGCGTTGGGCGAGGAGGACGTGATGGAGCTCCTGCCCTGGTACGTGACCGGCAAGACCTCGCCCGAGGAGAATGCCCAGATCGAGCGCCATCTGTCCGCCTCGCCGAAGCTGCAGGCCGAGCTCGCCATGGCGCGGCGCGAGCGCCAGGTCTCGCTCGACGGCATGCAGGCGATCGGCGAGCCCTCGCCGGATTTCCTGAACAAGGTGCTGGGGCAGCTCGACGGCGCGCGGCAATGGGGGCCGATCGCCAAGGACAAGCACGACGCGGAAGCGCCGGGCCTGTTCGCGCGGCTGTTCGGCTTTGCCTCGACACCGGCCCTGCGGCTGGTGGCGATTGCGGCCTGCCTCGCGATCGTGGTCGAGGGCGCGGCCATCGTGAAGCTCGCCGGCAACAGCTCCAGCGGCACCTATGAGACCGCGTCGGCGCCCGATATGAGCGCCGCCGGGCCGCATCTCATCGTGCAGTTCCAGCCCAATGCCGGCATGGCGGCGATCGGCAGCGTACTCTCCGAGCTCGATGCGGGGATCATCCGCGGCCCGATGCCGGACGGATCCTATGTGATCGGGCTGAAGCCGGGCGCGGATGTCGATCACGCGATCGCGGCGCTCAAAGGCCACGCCGATCTCGTCACCGGCGTCGATCGGGGTTCCTGACCCGATGCGGCGCGCGATGCGCGGGCTGCTCGCTTTGGCGCTCGGCGTCGCGCTCGCCTTCGCCTCGGTCGGGGCTGAAGCCCAGGCGCGCGTCGTCGGTGTCGGCGCCGGCGGCGGTGTCGGCGCCGGCGGCGGTGCCGGCGCGGGTGCGGGCGGCGGCAAGGTCGGGACCGGTGGCGGCGACACCACGCACCTGCCGACCGGCCCGCTCTTCGGCCTGGGCGCCAATCCTCCCGCCGTCCCGGGCGCGGGCGGTCCGCCGCAGAACGAGGGACCGCACGATCCCGATCTGCTGGTCGTCGTGTTCCGCGCGGGGACGCCGGACGGCACGACCACCGATTTCGCCGGCGCGTTCAACTTCACCATCGAGAAGCAATACGTGCTCGCCGGGTTGCGGCTGCGCGTCTTCCTGATGCGCATCCCGCCGGGCGGCGACCTGGACGACCTGCGCCGGCGCGCCGCGGCGGACCAGCGGCCGCTCTGGGTGCAGCCCGACTTCCGCTTCCAGAGCCTGCAGAGCGCGCAGCAGGGCACCCAGGGGACAGCCGCATCGTCTGCCGGCGGCGGCACGTCGAAGCAATATGCGCTGCATCGGATCCGCGCCGACGATCTCCCGCCCTCGGCGCGCGGCCAGGGTGTCACCATCGCGCTGATCGACAGCGGCGTCGCGCGAAGCCATGAATCGCTGAAGGGCGATCACATAACCGAGATCGACCTCGTCAGCGGCAAGGACAATCCGCCGGCGGAGACCCATGGCACGGCGCTCGCCAGCATCATCGCCGGATCGGGCAAGGTCCAGGGCCTGGCGCCGGCGGCGGACCTGCTGGCGATCCGCGCCTTCGCCGAGATCGATCCCGGGACCGGCGCCTCGGAAGGGGATTCCTTCCGCGTCTCGCAGGCAGTGTCGATCGCCCTCGACCGCCATGCGCGGATCATCAATATGAGCATCGGCGGACCGAACGATCCCCTGGTCCGGATGGCCATCGAGCAGGCGGTGCTGACCGGCACGGTGGTGATCGCCGCGGCGGGGAATGCCGGCCCGAACGCGCCGCCGGTCTACCCCGCGGCGCAGACCGGCGTGATCGCGGTGACCGCGACCGATGCCAAGGATCGCCTGTTCGACGGCGCCAATCGCGGCGATTACATCGCGCTCTCTGCCCCGGGGGTCGACGTCCTGGCAGCACGGCCGGGCAAGCCGGCCGCGTCCAGCGCCTATGACTATTTCACCGGAACCTCGATGGCGACCGGCTATGCGACCGGCCTCGCGGCGGTCCTGCTCTCGGCCGACCCCAAGCTCAACGCGGTCGACCTGCGGCACATCCTGGAAAGCAGCGCCACCGATCTCGGCCCGCCGAAGAAGGACCCTGCATTCGGCTGGGGCCGCATCGACGCCGCCGCCGCCTTCGCCGAAATACCGACCGTCGGCGCGGCGAATTAGCGCTCGGTAGCTCCTCCGACTCCGCGCATCTTTTGGTCCGCGGAAGCCTCGCCGGTTACCAGCTTCCAACCAGCCGCTTCGCCATCAGGCGCCAGAGATCGAGCGGCGCATTCTCGATGCTCCTGGGATCGAAGAGGTCGTAGCGCGCACGCTCCAGGCGCGAAAGCTGCAGCCTCGCCAGGGTGCCGATGCGCAAAGCCGGCACCAGGGCCGCGGGCGCCTTCAGCCGGCGCGCGGTGGCGAGCTGCGCGCTTGCCGCGGCGGCGAGGCGCTCGACCGCCGGGGCGAGTGCCGCCTGGGGCTTCAGGGTCAGGAGCGTATCGGTCGAGAGGCCCGTTGCGGCGACGATATCGTCGGGGATCATGCGGCGCCCGCGCTGGGCGAGATAGAGCGTCGCGCGCGCCGTGCCGGTCAGCGCCACCGCGATCCCGACCGCGCGGGTGAGATCGGCGACGCTCGCCGCGTCGACATCCACGGCCTCGGCGGAGAGCGACAGGAGACTGCCCGCGGTATCGGCGGCGTAGGATTCGAGGCCGGCGAGATCGACGGGCGGCGGGTCGATCAGCTCCCGTTCCCGCGCATCGATCATCCGCTCGAAATGAACGCGGCTGAGCTTGTGCCGCGCCATCAGGTCGGCGAGCGCCACCACCACCGCATGCCGGCGCGGCGTGCCGGCATAGATGCCGTCGATCGCCTCGCGCCACCATTGAAAGCGGATCTGGCCGAGCATCGACTCGCTGACCGAGTCGCGTACCAGCGCGAGCTCAAGATTGAACGCAGCGAGCACCGCGAGATCGGGCCCGACCGCCGTGGGTGCGGCCAGCACCGTCAGCATGCGGTCGCGGTCGAAGCGCCGGATCTGCTGCAGGCAATAGTCGATATCGGAGTCCAAAGCGCCTTTCCCGAGTCTAACGCGGCAGCGAAGGCCCCAAGGATTTCAGGGGCTTCCGTAGAACTTCAGAAAGCCAGGAGTTGTAACCCCGTTGTCACTCCACCGGCATGCTGTAAAATTGCGGCGACACCCGTCTCAAAGGG
>DASZYM010000589.1:0-13204 GCA_035545355.1 Dongiaceae bacterium | reverse complement strand
CGGCGGCCGTTCTTGACCGCATCGGCCAGCTCGCCCTCGTAATCGGTGAAGTAGAGGAAGGGCGTGCAGTCGCCTACTTCCTCGCCCATGAAGATCAGCGGGATCTGCGGCGCCAGCAGAAGCAGCGACACGCCGACCCTGAGCGTGTCGGCATCGGCCAGCACCGTCAGTCGCTCGCCGAGCGCGCGGTTGCCGACCTGGTCGTGATTCTGCAGGAAGAAGACGAAGGAGATCGGCGGCAGATGGCCGCTGGGACTGCCGCGCCGCTCGCCGTTGCGATAGGTCGAGGAATCACCCTGGAAGGCGAAGCCTTCGGCGAGGCAGCGCGCCATCGCGGCGGCGGGGTCGGTGACATAGTCGCTGTAATAGCCTTCGCCCTCGCCGGTGATCAGGACATGCGCCGCGTGATGCGCATCGTCATTCCATTGTGCGGTGAAACCGGCTTCGAGCAATCCGGCATCGTTGTTGTCGTTCTCCAGCACGAGGTGGACTTCGCGTCGCCGGCCGACCGCCGCGCGCACCGTGCGGGCGAGCTCGATCAGCCAGTCGCGTTCGTAGATCGCATGCACCGCATCGAAGCGCAGCCCGTCGAATCGGTACTCCTCCAGCCAGTAGAGCGCATTCTCGATGAAGAAGCGCCGGACCACGGGGTTGCGGAAGTCGATCGCCGCACCCCAGGGCGTATGCACATCCTGCTGGAAGAAGCCCGACGCATAGGCGCCGAGATAATTCCCTTCAGGGCCGAAGTGGTTGTAGACCACGTCCTGGATCATCATCAGCCCGAGATCGTGGGCGCGGTCGACCAGCGCCTTCAGATCGTCCGGCGCGCCGTAGGAGGCATCCGGCGCGAAGGGCAGCACGCCGTCATAGCCCCAGTTCCGGCTTCCCGGAAAGTCGGCGATGGGCATCAGCTCGATCGCGGTGATCCCGAGCTCGGCGAGCGCCGGCAGATGCTTCTGCAAACCGGCGAAGCCGCCGGCGAGGCCCGGATGCACCTCATAGAGGATCGTCTCCCGCCAGGGCCGGCCGCGCCACCCGGCGTTGCGCCAGCGATAGGAAGCAGGATCGACCACGATGCTCGGTCCGGAAAAATCGCCGTCCTGTGCCCGCGACGCGGGATCTGGGATCGCGAGATCCGGTTTTATCCGGTAGCGATAGCGCGTGCCGGCGCCGCAATCGGCGCCCAGCACATGCCAGCCGTCGGGCTCGGCCTTCATCGGCAAGGCGGCGCGTCCTTCGATCTCCAGGCCGACACTGGCGATATCCGGCGCCCAGAGGCGGAAGCGCGTGCGGCCCGGCGCCAGCAATGTCGCGCCGTGGGATAGCTCGAAGGGAGTCATTGCGGGTTGGGGCGGCCGATCAGCAGCACGACGGCGCGCGAAGGAGCCGGAACCTCGCCGCCCTGCAACGGCCCCGGCGCCTTCTCGGGATCGCTGCTGTCGAGCGCCAGCATCCAATGCAAAGTCGAGCCCGGCAGCTTGAAGGTGCAGTCTTCCGCGGCGCCGTTGATCAGCAGCAGCGAGGCTTCAATCCCGTCCTGGTCCAGCGTCGCCGCGCGCTGCAAGGCAAGGCGGCGGCGTTCGGGATCCTGCCAATGGCCCGGCTGCATGGAGGCGCCGGTCTCGTCGAACCATTCGATGTCGAGCAGGCCCGGCGCGATCTCGGTCTGGCCGTGCATGAAGCGCGGGAATCGCAGCGTCGGATGATTCTCGCGCAGCTTGGCGAGCCGCACCACGTAGCGCGCGAGCGCATGATTTTCCGGCTGATCGGCACGCTGCCAATCGATCCAGGAGATCTCGTTGTCCTGGCAATAGGCGTTGTTGTTGCCGCCCTGGCTGCGCCCGAACTCGTCTCCGGCAAGCAGCATCGGCGTGCCGAGGGAGAAGTAGAGCGTCGCCAGCATGGCGCGCTTCACCCGCTCGCGCAGCGCCAGGATCGCGGGATCGTCGGTCTGTCCCTCGGCGCCCCAATTGGCGCTGAAGTTCTCGGCATGGCCGTCGCGGTTGTCCTCGCCATTGGCCTCGTTGTGCCGGCTTTCGTAGCTGACGATGTCCTCCAGCGTGAAGCCGTCATGCGAGGCGAGATAGTTGATCGAGGCCGTGGGCCGGCGCTTGTGGTGGTCGAAGAGATCGCCGGAACCGGTCAGGCGCTTGGCGAGCTCGGGCGCCTGCAAGGCATCGCCGCGCCAGAAGCGCCGCACCGTATCGCGATACTTGTCGTTCCACTCGGAGAAGCCCGGCGGGTGGTTGCCGAGCTGGTAGCCGCCGGGACCGATATCCCAAGGTTCGGAGATCAGCTTCACCCGCGAGATCACCGGGTCCTGGCGGATCGCGTCGAAGAACCCGGAGCCGGGATCGAAGCCGGTGCCCTCGCGGCCCAGGTTGGCGCCGAGGTCGAAGCGGAAACCATCGACGTGATAGGCATCGACCCAGTAGCGCAGCGAATCCATCACCATCTGCAGCACCCGGGGATGGGACAGGTTGAGCGTGTTGCCAGTGCCGGTATCGTTGATGAGATGGCGCTCGTTGCCGGGGATCAGCCGGTAATAGCTGGCATGATCGAGCCCGCGGAAGCAGAGCGTCGGGCCCATCTCGTTCCCCTCGCAGGTATGGTTGTAGACCACGTCCAGGATCACCTCGATGCCGGCCGCGTGGAGGCGCCGGACCGCGATCTGGATTTCGGTCAGTGAACCGTTGGAGAGGTAGGAAGGTTGCGGCGCGAAGAAGGCGAGCGTGTTGTAGCCCCAGTAATTCGAGAGACCCTTCTGGATCAGGAAGTGGTCGTTGATGAAGGCATGCAGCGGCATCAGCTCGACGGCGGTGACGCCGAGCCCGACCAGCCGCTCGATTGCGCGCGGCTCGGCCAAGGCTGCGAGGGTCCCGCGCTCATGATTCGGCAGATCCTCGCGCTTGATCGAGTAGCCGCGGATGTGAAGCTCGTAGATCTTGGTCTTGTCCAAGGGAATGGCGGGCGGGCGATCGTCTCCCCAATTGAAGGCGAGATCGGCGACCACGGCCTTCACCATCGCCGGCGCGCTGTCGCGCCGGTCATGGGACAGATCGCCGCGCGGGCTGCCGACGCGATAACCGAACAGCGCGTCCGACCATTTGAGCGAGCCCGCGAGCTTCTTGGCATAGGGGTCGAGCAGCAGTTTCTGCGGATTGAACCGGTGACCGCGCTTGGGATCGTAGGGCCCATGGGCGCGAAAGCCGTAGACCAAACCGGGCTTGGCCTCGGGCAGATAGCCGTGCCAGATCTCGTCGGTGCATTCGGGAAGCGGCAGGCGCGCGATCTCGCGGCGACCCGACGGGTCGAACAGGCAGAGATCGATCGCTCCGGCATTGGCGGAGAAGACGGCGAAGTTCACGCCGAGCCCGTCCCAGGTCGCGCCCAGCGGATCCGGCTTGCCCGGCTCGAGCCGGTCGGCGAAACGTGCCATCGCTATTCCGGCTGAAGCCAGATGGTGGCGAGCGGTGGGACTGTCAGTGATAGTGACTGGTCGTAGCCGTGGCTCGGAACCGCCTCCGTCATCAGGACGCCGCCATTGCCGAGATTGGAGCCGCCGTAGGCCTCGGCATCCGTGTTCAGGCACTCGATCCAGCGCCCGGGGCGCGGCACCCCGATCCGGTACCGGATGCGCGGTACCGGCGTGAAGTTGGCGACCGCGAGCACCGGCTTGTTCTCGCCCTGGGAAGCACGGCGAAGGAAGGCGAACACGCTCTGGGCGCGGTCGTCGCCGACGACCCAGCGGAAGCCCGCCGCCTCGGCATCGAGACGGTGCAAAGCGGGTTCGCTGCCGGAGAGTCGGTTCATATCGCGCATAAGGCGCTGCATACCCTTATGCGGCCCATAATCCAGCAGCGACCAGTTGACCTGGCCGTCATGGTTCCATTCGTCACGTTCGGCGATCTCAGTGCCCATGAAGATCAGCTTCTTGCCGGGATGCGCCCACATGAACCCCAGATAGGCCCGCATGGTTGCAAAGCGCTGCCAATCGTCGCCGGGCATCCGCCCCAGGATCGAGCGCTTGCCGTGGACCACCTCGTCATGGGAGAGCGGCAGGATGAAACGCTCGGAGAAGGCATAGATCAGGCCGAAGGTCATGTCGTCATGATGCCAGCGGCGGTGGATAGGCTCGCGTGACACATAGCGGAGTGTGTCGTTCATCCAGCCCATGTTCCACTTGAAATGGAAGCCGAGCCCGCCTTCATTGGCGCGCCGCGTGACGCCGGGCCAGGCGGTCGATTCCTCGGCGATCAGCAGGCGGTCGGGAAAATCGTGCCGCATCACCTCGGACAGCTCCTGCAGGAACTGCACCGCTTCCAGGTTCTCGCGGCCGCCATAGACATTGGGGATCCATTCGCCGGGCTGCCGGCTGTAGTCGCGATAGAGCATCGAGGCGACGGCATCGACCCGCAGGCCGTCCACGTGATAGGTGCGCAGCCAATGGAGCGCGCTGGCAATGAGATAGCCGCGCACCTCGCGCCGCCCGAAATTGTAGATCAGCGTGTTCCAGTCGCGATGGAAGCCTTCGCGCGGGTCACGGTGCTCGTAGAGATGCGTGCCGTCGAATCGGGCAAGACCGTGCGCATCGTTCGGGAAATGCGCCGGCACCCAGTCGAGGATCACGCCGATCTCGGCGCGATGGCAGGCATCGACGAAGCGGGCGAAGTCGGCACCGGAGCCATGCCGCGCGGTCGGTGCGAAGAGCCCGATCGGCTGATAACCCCATGAGCCGGAGAAGGGGTGCTCCATAACCGGCAGGAGCTCGATATGGGTGAAGCCCATCTCGCGGACATAGGGGACCAGCCGATCGCTCAGCTCCTGCCAGGTCGGGATCCGACCGTCGGGCCGGATCCAGGATCCGGCATGGACTTCATAGATCGAGATCGGCGCGGTGGCCGACTGGCGCGCCGCCCGTTCCATGTCCCAGGCCGCATCGCTCCAGGAGATGAGCGACAGATCGGCGACCACGGAGGCGGTCGCCGGAGGGAGCTCGGCGCGCAGCGCGACCGGGTCGGCCTTCAGCGGCAAAAGCTCGCCGGTAGGCCCGACGATCTCGTACTTGTAGATCGCCCCGGGCTTGAGGCGTGGGATGAAGATTTCCCAGACGCCGGCGCTGTGCCGCAGGCGCATCGGATGGCGGCGTCCATCCCAGGCGTTGAAGTCGCCGACGACGGAGACCCGCTGCGCGTTGGGCGCCCAGATCGCGAAGCGCACGCCGCTGACGCCGCCGAGCGTCATCAACTGGGCGCCGAGACATTCGCCGAGCCGGCGATGCGTCCCTTCGCTGATCAAATGGAGATCGACATCGCCGAGCAGCGTGCCGAAGGAATAGGGATCTTCGGTTTCCTCGACGCTGCCCGGCCATTCGACCCGGAGCACGTAGCGGCCGGGATCGATCACCTCGCCGCCGAACACGCCGGAGGGGTGCAGCGGCTCCAGCCGCGCGCGCCCATCCTCATGCGTCAAGCTCTCCACGTCGACGGCCTTGGCGCCCGGTTGGAAGGTGCGGATGACGGTGCCGCGCTTGCCGCGATGCGGTCCGAGCACGGCGAAGGGGTCGCCGAGCCTGCCTTGCAGCAGCGCCTCGATGGTACCGGGGTCCGGCGCAATCTCACGCGTGATGCGGCTCAAGCGTCTTCTCCGTCTTGCGGTCCAGCAACTGCGTCAGTCCGCGCAAGGGAAACGCCAACCAGGCGGGCCGGTTCGCCGCCTCATAGCAGATTTCATAGGCGGCCTTCTCGATCAGGAACATCTTCAACAGCCGTTCCTCGGATTCGGCATCGATCCAGGGGTGCGCCGCTTCGGCGGCGGCCGCATGGTAGGCATTCCTGAATGCAGCGCTGGCGGCCGCGGTGAAGCGGCTCAGGAGTTCGAGCTGCTTCTCATCGAGTTTGGGCGAGGCGGCCGGCCGGTTGGTCACCGTGGCCGCGGCGGCGTAATCGAACGAGCGCAACAAGCCGGCGACGTCGCGCAGCGGACTGGCCTTGGCGCGACGTTCGGCCAGCGGCTTGGCCGGCTCGCCTTCGAAATCGATGATATGGATGTCGTTCTGCACCACCAGGATCTGGCCGAGATGGAAATCGCCATGGATCCGGGTCTTCAGCCCGGCATTGCGGCCATGCGCGATGCGGCGGACGAAGTCGTGGGCTTCGCGTCGCCGCGCGAGGAAAGCCGCCGCCGAGGCACTGCCGTCGGGATCTAACCCGGATTTTGCCCGGTCCAGCGCCTCGAAGGCCTTGTCGAGCTGGTTCTGAGCATGCTGTTCCCAGGCGGTCAGGTCTTCCTTGCCGGTAGCTTCCGGGGCGAAGCTCGGATCGTCACTCGGCATGGCGAACGTGGCGTGCAGCTCGCCCAGGCGCCTGCCGATCGTGGCGGCAAACGTCTCGTAGGGTGCGATCAGCTCCTCGACGATCTTGCCATCGCTGCCGGGAGCGGCCGTCGCCAGGGCCGCGTCCTCGAGCGCGCGCGCCAGATAGGCCAGAGCCCAGCTCCAACCGTCGCCCTGGTTCCGCAGGAATCCCTGTGCGACCGCCAGCGTCCTGGGCTCGCCATCCGCGGCGACACGACGGATCTCGCCCAGCATGGGTGATCCGTTGCGATAGCCGTGCTCGCCCAGGAAACGCCCGATCTCGGCCTCGGGATGGATCCCGGACTGGATCTTGCGCAACAGCTTGATGATCACCTTGTCGTCGATGACGACGGTGCTGTTGGATTGCTCGACCGCCAGCGGGCGGACCGCGGGCGGCTCCGATAGGGGCGGGATTTCCTCGAGCAGGGCGGTCGGAAGGAACTGCGTCTGCTCGTCGCCCCGCTCCAGCACCGAACCCTTCTTCAGATGATCCAGCAGCATCAGCGGGAAGCTCTCGATGGCGAAGGCATCGGTCAGCAGGCCGACGCGGCGGCCCATGCGGACGCGCGCCAAGGCGAGCTGCTGCGGCAGGGCGGTGACGATCTCGTCTTCCCAGAGGATGGTGAGCGGGAGCTGGTAGCGATCGCCGGAATCCTTCAGGCGAATCTCCACCAGCGCGACCGGATGCGCCGATTCGGGGAAGGCCGCCTGGCAGGTGATTTCCAGCTTGGGCATGCCGGCGTCCTTGGCGGCAAACCAGCGGCGCTTGGCGAGATAGGTCGGCAGGATCTCGCTTTCGAGGATGGTCTTCAACGCCGGCTGGTCGAGCTCGGCCACCGACTTCCTGAGCACGAGGGTGATGTATTCGGGCATCTGTTCGGGCGCCGGCTTGTGCCACTTCGGCTGATCGGCGCTGACCCCGAGGGTGAACCAATAGAAGCCGTAAGCGGGCAGGGTGAGGAGGTAGGTGAGCTGGCCGATCGGCGGGAAGGCGCTGCCGCCGATCATGTCGACCGGGACGCGGCCGGCGAATTGCTCGAGGTCGAGCTCGACCGCTTGCGCGGTGCGCGAGAGATTGTTGACGCAGAGCACGACATCCTCACCGAGGATCCGCAGATAGGCCAGGACCTTGCGGTTGCCAGGCGCCAGCAGCTTGAACTCGCCGCGGCCGAAGACGGAGGTCTGGCGCCGCACCGCCAGCATCCGCCGCATCCAGTTCAGCATGGAATGGGGATCGGCCGTCTGCGCCTCGACGTTGACGGCCTGGAAGCCGTAGATCGGGTCCATGATCGGCGGCAGAACCAGGCTTGCCGGGTCGGCGCGGGAGAAGCCGCCATTGCGATCGGGCGACCATTGCATCGGTGTCCGGACGCCGTCGCGGTCGCCGAGATGGATGTTATCGCCCATGCTGATCTCGTCGCCATAGTAGATCACCGGGGTCCCCGGCATGGAGAGGAGCAGGCCGTTCATCAGCTCGATGCGGCGGCGGTCGCGCTGCACCAGCGGCGCCAGGCGGCGGCGGATGCCGAGATTGAGTCTCGCGCGGCGGTCCGCGGCATAGGCTTCCCAGAGATAGTCGCGCTCCTTGTCGGTCACCATTTCGAGGGTCAGCTCGTCATGGTTCCGAAGGAAGACCGCCCATTGGCAATTGTCCGGGATCTTCGGCGTCTGCCGCAGGATGTCGGAGATCGGGAAGCGGTCCTCCTGGGCGATCGCCATGTAGATGCGCGGCATCAGCGGGAAGTGGAACGCCATGTTGCATTCGTCGCCGTCGCCAAAATATTGCTGCGTGTCCTCCGGCCATTGATTGGCCTCGGCCAGCAGCATGCGGCCCTCATAATGCCGGTCCATCTCGGCGCGGATCTGCTTCAGGACGACGTGGGTCTCCGGCAGGTTCTCGTTGATGGTCCCTTCGCGCTCGACCAGGTACGGGATGGCGTCGAGCCGCAGTCCGTCCACCCCGGTATCGAGCCAGAATTTCATGATGGAGAGGATGCTCTTCATCACATGCGGATTGTCGAAGTTGAGATCCGGCTGGTGCGCGTAGAAGCGATGCCAGAAGTACTGGCCGGCCGTCTCGTCCCAGGTCCAGTTCGACTTCTCGGTATCGATGAAGATGATGCGCGTGCCGGCATAGGCCTTGTCGGTGTCGGACCAGACATAGTAGTTGCGCGCGACCGAGCCCTTCCTGGCGCGGCGGGCCTTCTGGAACCAGGGATGCTGGTCCGAGGTGTGGTTGATCACCAGTTCGGTGATGACGCGCAGGCCGCGTTCATGGGCGGCATCGATGAACTTCTGGAAGTCGCGCATCGTGCCGTAATCGGGATGGATGCTGCGATAATCGGCGATGTCGTAGCCGTCGTCGCGGCGCGGCGAAGGATAGAAGGGCAGCAGCCAGATCGTGTTGGCGCCGAGCTCGACGATATGGTCGAGCCGCGCGAGCAGGCCCTTGAAGTCGCCGATCCCGTCATTGTTGGAATCCATGAACGACTTAACGTGGAGCTGGTAGATGATCGCATCCTTGTACCAGAGCGGATCGACCACCGGTTTCGGCTTCTCGCGGCGACTCATGCGGGGCCTCCGGTCGGGACATCCAGGCGCCAGATGGCGAAGGGAAGCTGATAGGGATCGAGGCGGATCCGCTGGTGCTTGCCAGCCCAGTGGTAGCGTGCGCCGCCGACCAGGTCCGCGACCGCGATGGTCGCGTGGTCGGGCAGCTTCCATTCCCAGAGCGGGACCTCGATCACGGCGTCATGCGCGTGATAGGGATCGAGATTGATCGCGACCAGGACGACATTGTCGCGTTCCGGGGTCGATTTGATGAAGGCGGTCACCTGGTCATTGGCGGCGGCGATGAAGCGCAGACCGCGGTGGGTCTGGAGCGCGGGATTGCGGCGCCGCAGCCGATTGAGCAGCGTGATCTCGGCGACGATATTGCCCGGCCGATCCCAGTCCCAGGCGCGGATCTCGTATTTCTCGGAATCGAGATATTCCTCGCGTCCGGGAAGCGGGGCGCCCTCGCAGAGCTCGAACCCGCTATAGAGGCCCCAAAGACCGGAGAGCGTCGTCGCGAGCGCGGCGCGGATCAGGAAGCCGGCGCGGCCCGAGCGTTGCAGGAAGAACGGATTGATGTCGGGCGTGTTGACGAAGAAGTTCGGCCGGAAGAATTCCTGCGCCGGGCCCTGGGTGAGCTCGGTCAGATAGGATTCGATCTCCGCCTTCGTGTTGCGCCAGGTGAAGTAGGTGTAGGACTGGCTGAAGCCGGCTTGCGCCAGCGCGTACATCATCTGCGGCCGGGTGAAGGCCTCCGAGAGGAACAGGGTATCCGGATAACGGGCGCGGATATCGGCGATCAGCCAGCGCCAGAACGGCAACGGCTTGGTGTGGGGGTTGTCGACCCGGAAGGTAGCCACACCCTGCTTGCGCCAATGCAGCACGACATCGCGAAGCGCGAGCCAGAGGCCGGGCACCGCGTCCTCGGCATAGAAATCGACGTTGACGATGTCCTCGTATTTCTTCGGCGGGTTCTCCGCGTAGGCGAGCGAGCCGTCGGCGCGCCAGGCGAACCAGCCGGGATGCTCCTTCAGCCAGGGATGATCCGGCGCGCATTGGATGGCGAAGTCGATGGCGATCTCCATTCCATGCTCGGCGGCGGCATCGCGCAGGCGATGGAAACCCTCCAGCGTGCCGAGCTCGGGATGGATCGCGTCATGGCCGCCGTCTTCACCGCCGATCGCATAGGGGCTTCCGGGTTCGCCGGGCTCCGCTTTGGTGCTGTTGTTCCGGCCCTTGCGATTGATCCGCCCGATCGGATGGATTGGCGGGAAATAGAGCACGTCGAATCCCATCGCGGCGATCGCCGGGAGGCGCTGGATCACATCGGCGAACGTGCCATGCCGCGTGGCGTCGCCGCTCTGGGAGCGCGGGAAGAGCTCATACCAGCTGGCGAAGAGCGCGGCGCGGCGATCGACCGTCAGCGCCGCCGCCGGCTGGCGGCGGATGCGCGCCGCTTCGGGAAGCATGTTGCGCAAGGCCTGCTGCGCCTCCGGCGAAAGGAGCAGATCCGTGCGCTCCGCATCCTTGGCGCGGCGCAGTCTCGAAAGGAAATTGCGTAGCGCCTCGTCGCGGGCTGGTTCCGGCGGCAGGTGCCGCTCGATATGGAGCGACATCTCCTTGAGGTCGAGCGCGATCGGCTGCCCTGCCTTGCGCTTGGCCTGCGCGCCATGCTGCAGCGAGGCGAAGTCGTCGCGCCAGGCCTCGACGGTGAAGAGATGATCCCCCATGCGCTCCGGCCGGAAGGTCGCGGTCCAGCGGTCGTTGCCGAGCAGGCGCATCGGCACGCGGCGCCATTCGGCTTCGTCCGCCGCGCGCCACAGGAGATCGGCGGCGAGCGCGCCATGGCCGTCACTGAAGATATCGGCTTCGACCGAGACCGCCTCACCGACCACGCGTTTCACCGGGGCGCGGCCGTCTTCGACCAGCGGGCTGATGTGGTCGATCACGACCCGCGGCAGTTTTGCCGCCGCCTGGGCCTGACGCCGGGATTGCGGCGCCGGCAGCTTGACCGGGTCGGTGCGGCGGAGGTCGAGCAGCTTGACCTCGCCCGGGCCGATGCGGAGCTTTGCCATGGGCTCGGTCAATGACCAGGGTTCGACAGCGCGCACCAGCACGGCGGCGATCTCGACTTCGGCCGCGTCGGTCAACTCGGCATTGGTCAGCCGCAGCTTGCCCCCGGGAGCGTCGATCTCGGCCAGCACGCCGGCGCCGGGCGCCGAGAGCAGTCGCCATTCGAGGGGCGCCGTGTCGGCGAGCTTGGCGCCCCGGGCATTGGCCTGCGCAATCTCGTCGGCCAGCGGTGCATTGCCGGAGGCGAGCTGTCGCTCGAAGGCCGCCGGATCGGGCCGCGCGGCGTCGAGCGGCAGGGTGCTGGCGAACTCGAAACCCATCGGCATGAGCCAGCCGTGTTCGGCGGTCGCGGCAAAGTCGATGGCGCGGCGATAGCCGCGTTCCAGCTCCTCGCCGCTGGCGAAGCGCTCGGCGAGGCGGTGTCCGAACGGAGATTCCGCAAGAGCGAGCGGCGGCGCCACGGTATCGAGGCGCGCCTGCTCGTCCAGATACCATTCGTCCTTGAAATCCCACCAGCATGTAGAGGCGACGGTGAAATCGAGTCCGCAATCCCGGAGTGCCGCGGCCTCGCCGGCGTCGAGGCCGGGAGTCCAGGCCATGAAGCGGCATTCCGGCTTGCGCGCCTTTGCCGTGGAAATCAGGGCGCGTATCAATGCCGGGGGAACCGATCGCGGATTCTCCACGCGGAAGCCGTCGACTCCGGCATCGAGCCAATTCTCGATATGGCCGCGCCACCACGAAGCGATCTCCGAATCCGCCGGGGTGTCGAAGGACCAGCGGGCGGCGCGGCCGACCGTCTCCGGATTTCTGGGATCGGGGAGTGGGTCGTGGTCGCCGCCGGCGAACCAGTGCGGCGCCTGCATGACCAGCGGCGAATCGAGCGCCACGCGATCCAGGATCAAGTCCAGCCAGAGCGCGAGACCGCGGCGATGACAGGCATCGGCGACCGCGCGGAGCGGCGCCAGGCCGTCACCGGCACCAGCACCCAAGACGGGGTTGAGCGAGTCGAAATCGGCGGTCAGCAACACGTTGCCGCTTCGTCCCGGCCGAAACGGCGGCGCCATCAGGACATGCGAGAAGCCCATCCGGCCGCACCGGTCGAGATGGCGGTCCCATTGCGCGATGCCGCCGCACAGGCCGGGATGGACGTAATAGATCGAAGCCCGCGATGTCGCCTGCCGGTGCTGCATGTTTCGATGTTCGCAGTCCGTGCCGAGCCGATATGGCGGCACTCCCGAACACAAAACCAATTCCGCGCAGCAACGTTCGCGCCCCCGCCGCGATTCGGAGCGAGGGCGAATTGAAGAGATGAAAACGCTAGCAGGTTCGAGTCGCGATCAGGTCAGCTACACTGTCCGTGGTTCCCGTGCCACCGAGATCGGGCGTCAGGAACTGCGGCTGCCGCATGACATCGTCGATCGCGACGCCGATGCGCTCCGCCGCGGCGGTGGCGCGCGGCTCCCCTCTCTTCCGGCCGAGCCAGGCGAGCAGCATCTGGCCGGAGACGATCATCGCGTAAGGATTGGCGATGCCGCGCCCGGCGATATCCGGCGCCGAGCCATGGGTGGCCTGCGCCATCGCCCATTGCGTACCGGCGCAGAGGCCGGGCGCCAGGCCCAGGCCGCCGACCAGGCCGGCCGCCTCGTCGGAAAGGATGTCACCGAACATGTTGGTGGTGACGACGACGTCGAAGCGCTGTGGCGTCATGGCAAGACGCATGGCGAAGGTATCGACCATCATCTCGTCATAAGCGACATCGGGGAACTCCGCGGCGAGGTTGCGGCATTCCTCCGCGAACATCCCGCAGCCGAGCTTGAAAACGGTGTTCTTGTGCACAGCGGTCAGCTTCCTGCGGCGCGTGCGGGCGAGCTCGAAGGCGGCGCGCGCCACTTTCGACGACCCGTTGCGGGTGATGACGCGGACCGAGATGGTCATCTCCTCGCTCGGCCGGAACTCGCCCGAACCGGCGACCACGTTGCGGTCGGGCTGGAAACCTTCGTTGTTCTCGCGGACGATCACGAGATCGACGTCCTTGTGCACGCTCGGCACAGTCGGATAGGAGCGCGACGGCCGGATATTGGCGAACAGGTCGAAGTGCTTCCTGAGGATCGGGTGCGGGTTGATGGCCTTGGGATGCTTCGGATAGGCCTGATGGCCGATCGGACCGAGCACCCAGCCGTCCAGCGCCGACAAACGGTCCAAAGTGTCGTCCGGCATGGTGGT
>DASZYM010000588.1:0-11044 GCA_035545355.1 Dongiaceae bacterium | reverse complement strand
CGTTGCCGGCATCGATATCCACGCCCGCGTCGCGATACGTCAGGCTGTTGCCGCTGGTCCCGCTCGTTATGGCATCCTCCCCGGTTCTGGGCTATAAGCCAGGGCTGGGACAATAGCGTTTTCAAAGCGGTTTTCAATGGGTGCGGGCGTACGAGTGATGGGGAAAATCCGATGGATCGTCAGCGCCTTGGCGCTGGTCGCCGTCCTGGTGACGACCGCCATCCTGTCGCACCCCGCCGCGGCCGATCAGAACGTCTATGTCGCCGCGGGAATCCCGGTCGATATCACCGGTGACCTCTCCACTCTGCGCGAGAAGGCGATGCTCCAGGCGCAGCGCGAGGGGCTGAAGAAAATCCTCGCCAGCATCGCCTCGCCGGACGCGCTGCAGGGATTGCAGCTTCCCGACGACGACACGATCACGGGCTGGGTCCAGGATTTCGAGATCGAGGAGGAGAAGACCTCGGCCTCGCGCTATATCGGCAAGTTCACCTTCCGCTTCATGGCGGATCCGATCCGGCAGTTCCTGACCGAGAACAACGTCCCCTATGCCGAGACCGAATCCAAGGCGGTGCTGGTGCTGCCGGTCTTCACCAACGAGACCGGCGACACCGAGCTCTGGGGTCCGACCAATCCCTGGTTCGCCGCCTGGGCGTCGCGGCCGCAGCAGCCGGGGCTGGTGCCGATCCAGACGCCGGTCGGCGATCTCCCCGATCAGAACGCGATCAGCGCGACCCAGGCTTTGGCCGGCGATGCGGCGCGGATCCAGTCGCTCTCCGAGCGCTACGCCGCCGGCGATGTGATCGTCGCCGAAGCGACCCTGCAGCCGCCCGGCGCGAACGGGCAGCGCACCCTCGCCCTCTCGGTCGTCGATTACGGCAGCGGCGGCGGCCAGTCCGCCAAGGACCAGGTCACCAACGATTCCGGCAATATCGACCAGCTCCTGAAGGACGGCGTCGATCGCGTCGCGGCGCTGGTGCAGAATTCCTGGAAGCAGGAGAACCTGGTCGACCCCAACCAGCGCGCCCAGGTGAAGGTGCATGTGCCCTTCTCCAGCCTGCAGCAATGGGTCGATGTGAAGCGCCACCTGGCGCAGGTCAGCCTGATCAAGAGCGTCAATCTCACCAATCTCTCGCGCACCGGGGCCGATATCGAGCTCACCTATCTCGGCGACGAGGTGCAGTTCGTCCGCGCGCTCAGCCAGGCCAACCTGATGATCACCAATAGCGGCGAAGGCCTGCAGACCATGACCCTGGCCGCGCCGGGCACGATCCCGCCGGTGCAGGATAACGGCGCCGGCGATAACAGCGGCACCGGCGATGGCAGCGGCACCGATAGCGGCGGCGACCTGACGCAGCCGGCAGCGCCGCAGTGACCCGCGGCGGCGCCGCTTCGACATGACGGCCCCCGCGGGATGACGGCTGGCCAACAGCTCCGGTTTTGGCTCATCGGCCTGGTGGTGGTGCTGGTCGGGGTCTACCTGCTCCGCACCATCCTGCTGCCTTTCGTCGCCGGCATGGCGATCGCCTATTTCCTCGATCCCGCCTGCGACCGGCTGGAGAAGTGGAAGCTCTCGCGCACCGCGGCGACCGCGGTCGTCACGCTGATCTTCGCCGTCCTGGTGGTGATCGCGCTGCTGATGATCGTGCCGCTGCTGGCCGATCAGTTCGCCCAGCTCATCTCGGCCTTGCCCGACCTGCTGAACCGGGCCCATGACAAGCTGTTGCCCTTCTACACCAGGCTGCAGGAGCGCTTCGACCTTCCGGACCTGACCGAGCTCGCGGCTCTGGCGCGGGACCGCATGGGCTCGGCCCTGGTCTTCATCGGCCAGGGCGTCGGCAACGTGGCGCGCGGCGGCATCGCGATCGCCAACCTGCTCTCGCTGATCTTCGTGACGCCGGTCGTCACCTTCTACCTGCTGCGCGACTGGGACCGGATCGTCGCCAGGGTCGATGCCCTGCTGCCGCGCCAGCATGCGAGCGTCATCCGGCTCCAGGCGCGCAATGTCGACCAGACGCTGGCCGGCTTCGCCCGCGGCCAGGCGACGGTCTGCCTGGTGCTGGCTGCCTATTACGCGACCACGCTGGCGCTGGTCGGCCTGCCCTTCGGCCTCATCGTCGGGATCGCCGCCGGCTTGCTGACCTTCATTCCCTATCTCGGCGCGGCGAGCGGCCTCGTGATCGGGCTCGGCATCGCCTTCGTGAATTTCGACGGCTGGTCGGGGCCGATCTCGGTGGCGATCGTCTTTGCCATTGGCCAGGTCATCGAGGGCAATTTCCTGACGCCGAAGCTGGTCGGCGACCGGGTGGGCCTGCATCCGGTCTGGGTCATCTTCGCTTTGCTCGCGGGCGGCGCCCTGTTCGGCTTCCTCGGCCTGCTGCTCGCGGTTCCGACCGCGGCGGCGATCGGCGTGCTGGTGCGCTTTGCGATCGCGCGCTATCTGCAGAGCCCGGTCTATCTCGGCCAGGCGCGGCAGCCGCCGCTGATCGGCATCGACCCGCCCGATTCCCAGCAATGAATCCGCAGCAGCTTTCGTTCGACCTGCCGGTCAGGGCGGCGATGGGCGCCGCCGATTTCGTGGTCTCGGACTGCAACCGCGACGCCGTCGCCTGGCTCGACCGCTGGCCGGATTGGCCGGGCTCGATCCTGGCGATCTACGGCCCCGCCGGATGCGGCAAGACCCATCTCGCCCATGTCTGGCAGACCCGCAGCGAGGCGCAATTCCTGGCGGCCGGGTTGAGCGGCGGATTGCCCGAAGGCAATCTCGTGCTGGACGGCGCGCGGCTGGCGGAAGAGGACCTCTTCCATCTGATCAACCACATCCGCGCCGGGAAACATTCGCTGCTGATCCTCGACCGCGAGGCGCCGGCGCGCTGGATCGTGCGCCTCAAGGATCTCGCCTCGCGCCTCTCCGCCATTCCGGCGGTCGCCGTGGAGCCGCCCGACGACGCCCTGCTCGCAGCATTGCTGGTCAAGCATTTCAGCGACCGGCAGATCACGATCAAGGCCGATCTCATCGACTACCTCACGCGCCGGATCGACCGTTCGTTTGCGGGAACTGCCGCGACGGTCGAGGCGTTAGACCGCGCAGCACTGGCGCGGGGCGGACCCATCACGGTGAGACTCGCCCGCCTCGTGCTCGACGGAGAAAAAGACGCGGAATCGCCCAGCAATGATTCGACATCGAAGGGGCCGCTCGCCTAACATCCGCGCGCAACGAGAGAGGATGCGCGTATGCCCCGCGGCGAATTGAAGACCCACGATATCCCGGCCGACACCTTGAAGGGGCTGACGCGCTGTGTGATGTCCACCAGCAAGGGCGACATCACCATCGAGATGTTCCCGGAAGAGGCTCCCAACACGGTGGCGAACTTCTACGTCCTGGCCAAGGACGGGTTCTATGATGGCCTCAGCTTCCACCGCGTGATCCCGGGCTTCGTCGCCCAGGGCGGCTGCCCGATGGGCACCGGCACCGGCGGTCCCGGCTGGCGGATCGCCTGCGAGACCAAGGGCAACCCGCACAAGCACAAGACTGGTTCGCTCTCCATGGCGCATGCCGGGCGGGATACCGGCGGGTCGCAGTTCTTCCTGGTCCTCGCCCCGCAACCGCATCTCGACGGCCAGCACACGGTCTTCGGCCAGATCAGCGAAGGCCTGGACGTGCTGCAGGAATTGGAGATCGGGGACGAGATCAAGAAAGTCTCGTTTACCGACGCTTAACCGAATCGTCATCCTCGCCCCGCGAGACCCCTCGGCATATGCGTTTTTAGCGGCATTTAGCCGATGTCTCGATGCGGCGGGGTTAGTATTTGCCCGCAACTCTTTGTTAAGTTAGGGTCTGAGACAATGAGTTCCGGAAATGAGGCAAACCGGACCCGTATCGTCTGGTGGGATGGAGCACAATGATGTTCAAGTTTCTTGCCGGTTCGGACGACACCCAGGCCGACGTCAAGATCGACAAGACGTCGGTCGAGCGGCTGCGAGTCGGCTCGGTGCTGCTGGAGAACAACAACTTCCTGCCCAAGCATCGCTCGCCGCAATGGCGCGTGATCAAGCAGTTCAAGGACAAGAACGACACGCCGCATGTCGTGATCCAGAACCTGCGCGAGCCGAGCAACACCAAATCGCTCTCGCTGCAGGGCCTCGTCACCACCGGCAAATACGCGATCCGGCAGTCGCAGGCCGCGCACGCGGCGGAGTGACTCAAATCGTCATGCCCGGGCTCGACCCCGGGCATCCGGTTCCAGTCGGCGCAATGACGGTCTTGCTAGTGGAGCAGGACGGCGCCCAGCGCCACCAGGCTGACTGAGACGTAGCGGCGCTTGCGGAAGCGTTCCTTCAGCAGGTAGGCGCTCATCACCGCGGCGAAAATCACGCTGGTCTCGCGCAGGGCCGAGACATGGGCGAACTCGCCGAACCGCATCGCGATGATGGCGATGCCATAGGCCGCCAGCGACAAGGCGGCACCGCAAAATCCGAGCTTCCAGTTATTGCGCAGGAACGCGGTCGCCTCCGCGCCGCGCTGCCACAGGCAGTAGATCACCAGCAGCGGCGCATCGAGCACGAACAGCCAGACGATGTAGCCGATCTGCTCGCGCTCGACATCGCCGGCATGGCGGATGCCCTGGCCGTCGCAGAGCGTGTAGCCCATGATCGAAAGACCGGTCAGCAGGCCGAACCAGATCGCCTCGCGCTTATGCGCGCGATCGACCGGCCTATCGACGGCGAGGGTGAGAATGCCCATCGAGATCGACGCCACCCCGGCCGCCTGCAGCAGGTTGAGGGTCTGGCCGTAGAGCAGCCAGGAGGAGAAGGCCACCAGCGGCGGCGCGGAGCCGCGCGCCATCGGATAGACCTGCGACAGCTCGCCATGGCGATAGGCCAGGACCAGGAAGGTGTAATAGCCGAGATGGCACATGCAGGAGCCGAACAGCCAGATCCAACTGGCCGGCTCGGGGAAAACCACGAAGGGCGTGGCGGCAAGGCCGATGATTCCGCCGAGCCCGACGATCAAGCCCATGTTCAGGAAGGCATCGTCGCCGAACTTCACCATCACGTTCCAGCCGGCATGCATCACCGCCGCCAGCAGGACGAGCAAGGTCATTCCAAGGGAGAGACTCACGATCGAAGATCCGAATTCCGCGCGGCGGAGGGCCGCTGTCACAGAACCGTAACATGCCATGGCCGGCCGGCGGCGCCCAATAGATTGTACCGATGGCGGCATAGGCGCTGCTTCCCAGCCCGAACAACGTTAAGCTGCCCGGGGCTTTTCCCGCGGACGCGTGGAGGATCGGCGTTGCCCTATGCCAGCAACCGGGACCTGCCGGAGAATCTCCAGGCCCACCTGCCGGAACATGCCCAGGACATCTTCCGCGCCGCCTTCAACGCCGCCTGGCGGCAGCATGCGGCCGATCCCGAGGTCGAGGCGATCGCCCATCGCATCGCTTGGGCGGCGGTGAAGCACAAATATGAGAAGATCGGCGACCGCTGGGTCGCCCGCGAAGATTTCTAGTCGATGCCCATCAACGCCCGGGCGAAATTGTCCGCGGCGAAGGGTTTCAGGTCGTCGGCGCTCTCGCCGACGCCGATCGCGACCACCGGCAGGCCGAAGCGCTCCGCCAGGGCCACCAGCACGCCGCCTTTCGCCGAGCCGTCGAGCTTGGTGACGACCAGGCCGGTCACCGCGCAGATCTCCTTGAAGATCTCGACCTGCGAATGCGCGTTCTGGCCGACCGTCGCGTCCAGGACCAGCAGCACGTCATGCGGCGCGTTCGGTTCGAGCTTCTTGATCACCTTGATGATCTTGGCGAGCTCGGCCATCAGGTTGGCCTTGTTCTGCAGCCGGCCGGCGGTGTCGATCAGCAGCAGGTCGGCGCCCTGCTCTTTCGCCTTGGCCAAAGCGTCATAGGCGAGGCCCGCCGCATCGGCGCCCTGCCCGCTCGCGACCACGGTCGCGCCGGTGCGCTCGCCCCAGATCTTCAATTGCTCGACCGCGGCCGCGCGGAACGTGTCGCCGGCCGCCAGCACCACCTTCTTGCCCTGGCCGCGATAGTATTGCGAAAGCTTGCCGATGGTCGTGGTCTTGCCGCTGCCATTGACGCCGACCACCAGCACGACATGCGGGCGGTGGTTCTGGATCTGCAGCGGCTTGGCGACCGGCGCCAGGATGCGCGAGACTTCGACGGCGAAGACTTCGCGGGTCTCCTCGGTGGTGATGTCCTTGCCGAAGCGTTCCTTGGCCAGCGCGCCGGTGAGCTTCGCCGCGGTCGCCGGGCCGAGATCGGCGGCGATCAGCGCCTCTTCGAGCTCGTCGAGCAGCGCCTTGTCCAGCTTCCGCTTGGTGAAGAGGCCGGTGATGCTTTCGCCGATCCGGCTCGACGAGCGGCTGAGCCCGGCGCGCAGCCGCTGGAACCAGCCGCGCTTTTCGCCTTCTTGTGTTTCGGTCATGCGGCTTCGGCGAGGAGATGCTGGGCGTTGAAGGCCGAGATGCGGGCGCGGACCACGCGGCCGGCTTCGAGCGAAGCGGCGATCTTCACCGGCGCGAAATGCTCGCTATGGCCGAAGACGGCGGCGCCCTGCGCCCGCTCGACCAGCACACGGACATCGCGGCCGACCTGGCCGGCGAAATAAAGCTGCAGCGCCGCCTCGCCCGCCGCGCGCAGCCGCGCCGCGCGCGCGCGACGGACGTCGCCCGGAACCTGCGGCATCTTCGCCGCCGGCGTGCCGACACGCGCCGAATACGGAAAGACGTGCAGGAAGGTCAGCCCGCATTCATCGACCAGCGCCAGCGAGTTCCGGAACATCGCCTCGTCCTCGGTCGGGAAACCGGCGATGAGATCGGCGCCGAAGACGACGTCGGGCCGCAGGCGACGGATGGTCTCGGTCAAGCGGATCGCATCGGCGCGCAGATGGCGCCGCTTCATCCGCTTCAGGATCAGGTCGTCGCCCGCCTGCAGCGAGAGGTGGAGATGCGGCATCAGCCGCTGCTCCTCGGCAAAGAGACGCAGCAGCTCGTCATCGACCTCGACCACGTCGAGCGAGGAGAGGCGCAGCCGCTCCAGCTCCGGCACCAGCGCCAGGATGCGGCGCACGAGCTGGCCGAGCTTCGGCTGGCCGGGAAGATCGGCGCCGTAGCCGGTGATGTCGACCCCGGTCAGCACGATCTCGCGGAAACCGTTGGCGACCAGGGTGCGGATCTGGGTGACGATCTCGCCGACCGCGACCGAGCGGTTGTTGCCGCGCCCGAACGGGATGATGCAGAAAGTGCAGCGATGGTCGCAGCCGGTCTGGATCTCGACGAAGGCGCGGCTGCGCTCGGCGAAGCCCGCGATCAGATGCGCCGCGGTCTCCTTCACCTGCATGATGTCGGAGACCAGGACCCGCGGGCCGGCTTCGGCGCCGGCGAGGCGCCGGAAGCTCTCCGCCTCCAGCTTCTCGCTGTTGCCGAGCACATGATCGACCTCGGGCAGGGCCGCGAACTTGTCGGGCGCGATCTGCGCCGCGCAGCCGGTGACGATGATCCGCGCGTCCGGATTCTCGCGCCGCGCCTTGCGGATCGCCTGGCGCGCCTGGCGCTCGGCCTCGGCGGTCACCGCGCAGGTATTGACGATGATCGCATTCTCGAGCCCCGCCGCGGCGGCATGGCCGCGCATCACCTCGCTCTCGAAGGTGTTGAGGCGACACCCCATGGTGATGAGCTCAGCCATTCGCGGCCACCGTCTCGCGCGCGTCTTCCAGCGCGATCTCGCCGGTGAAGCTCTCGGCCCAGGCGCCGGTCATCAGCACATGGCCGTTCTCCAGCCATTCGATCTCCAGCGGCCCGCCATCGAGCACGATCTCGGCGCGGCGGCCGGTCAGGCCGCGCCGCGCCGCCGCGACCAAGGCCGCGCAGGCGCCGCTGCCGCAGGCCATGGTGATCCCGGCGCCGCGCTCCCAGACCCGCATGCGCAGGCGGTCGGGCGCGAGGAGCTGCACGATCTCGAGATTGGCGCGCTCGGGGAAGAGCGGCGCGTGCTCCAGCTTCGGGCCGATCGTCTCCAGCGCGATCGCATCGACATCATCGACGAAGAACACCGCGTGCGGATTGCCCATGTTGACGCCGACCGGATCCGCAAGCGGCGCCAGCGCCACCGGCAGATGCAGCGTGTCGCACTCCTGATCGACCGGGATCTCGCGCCAGCCGGTCCTGGCGACGCCCATATCGACGGTGATGCGGCTGCCCTCGCGGCGCCGCGCCGGCAACAGGCCGGAGATCGTCTCGACCGTCATACGCTCGGCGCCGCTCTCGCCCATCAGCCGGCCGGAGATGCAGCGCGTGGCATTGCCGCAGGCGCCCGCCTCGCTGCCGTCGGGATTGTAGATCCGCATGAAAACGTCGGCCCCGGCGGACTGCACCGGCTCCAGCACGATGAGCTGGTCGCAGCCGATACCGCGCCGGCGGTCGGCGATGCGGCGCCGGTCGGCGAGGCTCAAGGGAATCGCCTTGCGCCGCGCATCCAGCACGACGAAGTCATTCCCCAGCCCCTGCATCTTGGTAAACGGCAGAACCCGCATCTTTCCGATCCTCTCGGAACCGGTATATGCGCGGGGATACCGCGTGAGTCCAACGATTTTCCGTGTTATTTGAGGCGCTTCCGACGCAGGGCTCGGCCGCTGCCGGTCGGGGCCTCCGGGACATTGGCGCGTGTTGACGGGCGGGGACCCCGCTTGTATAACCCGCCGCCTGAAATTCACCTAAAACCGGACTTCATTCATGGCTCACCACAAGTCGGCGGAAAAGCGCCTGCGTCAGACCGCCAAGCGCACCGCGATCAACCGCGCCCGCGCCGGCGCCGTCAAATCGGCGGTGAAGCGCGTCGAGGCGGCGATCGCCTCCGGCAAGAAGGCGGATGCCGAGGCCGCGCTCAAGGCCGCGCAGCCCGAGCTGCACAGCGGCGTCGGCAAGGGCGTGCTGCACAAGAACGCGGCCGCCCGCAAGATTTCGCGCCTGACCAAGCGGGTCCGCGCGCTCTGATCCGGCGGCGGCGACCTGCGGTCGCCGCCTTTGCTCTCGACAACCTGACATGGCCCATTCGCCACCCATTGTTGTGGGGCGGAAGGGGAAATTATTGCCGCGATGCAGTCGCTTTGTTGCATCTCGGCAACGCTCCCAACTGTCATTTTTTGGCCCTCCGCGTTCATGATTCGGACTTATTGCAAGGGTAAAAATGGGGGCGTAAGTTATCCCCAGAGCACACGGGGAGCGTCCTGATCCGGTCCCCCGGGCCAGGAAAATTCGATAACAACTATAATAAAATCAAAGTGTTGGCATGAAACGGCGGAACTTGCCCTCGGCGGCTAAGGCAACATGTGGCGTGGCGGCCGGCTCCGGTGTCAACGGGTTGACATTTGGGTGGCTGGTGCATGAAAGCCACAGTGACGGTCGGGTCACATCCGGTGCTCTGGACGGCCAGCTCCGAATCCCATCCGATACTCGCGCCGCACTGCACTCTGACTACCGAAAGTTGTGGCTTCCGAACCCCAACCCGCACGCGGCGGGCGGTTCGGGACTGATTTAAAAAGCCCGGATCGCCAAGCCGTTGCATCCCGAACTTTGGCTTCGGGTTGAGCGGCGATGCAGGCGGCGCGGCTGTTATTGCGTTGTGGTTTTAAGACGAGGGTCTGGGATCGGAGATGAATTACGCCGGAGACATTTCGCCGAAACAGGCCTGGGACATGCTGGCCCAGGACAAGGCGGCGGTGCTGGTCGATGTGCGCACCCGCCCGGAATGGTCCTTCGTCGGCATTCCCGACCTCGCCAATCTCGGCAAGCAGGTGGTCCTCCTCTCCTGGCAGGTCTATCCGGAGATGAAGGTCGATTCCGATTTCGTGGCGAAGCTCAAGGCAGAGCTTCCGGGCGGCCCGGACGCGCCGGTCCTGTTCCTGTGCCGCAGCGGCGCCCGCTCGCGCGCGGCGGCGCAGGCGCTGACCGCCGCCGGGTTTTCGCGTTGCTACAACGTCTCTGAAGGTTTCGAAGGCGACAAGGATGCGGGCAGCCATCGCGGACAGCGCGGCGGCTGGAAGTTTGCATCCTTGCCCTGGATCCAGGATTGAGCGCGCGTCACGTCGCGGCGCTTGCGTGGAACATGTTTACTGAGGGGGGTGGTCGAATGGCTGAGCTCGGCACCGATAACCAGCTGAATGCGCAATGGGCGCGGGTGCGTGGCCGTCTGCGGGCCGAGTTCGGCGAGGCGACCTTTCGGAGCTGGCTGAAGCCGCTGACCCTGGCCGGCCGGCGCGGGCCGGATCTGCGCGTGGCGGTGCCGTCGCGTTTCATGCGCGACTGGGTCGCGACCCATTATGCCGACCGGCTGAAGACGCTCTGGAGCAACGAGGATCCCGATATCCGCTCGGTCGAGGTCATCGTCGATGCGACCCAGGCCGAGGCGATCGTCGCGGTGGAAGAGGCGCCGGAAGCGCCGCATATCGTCGAGACCGTCGCCGAGGACACGCTGGACGCCGGCGAGGCCGAGGGCGAGATCCTCGACGATTGGAGCGGCAATCTCGATCCCCGCCTGACCTTCGAGAATTTCGTGGTCGGCAAGTCGAACGAATTGGCGCAAGCGGCGGCCTATCGCGTGGCCGAGGCCGACCAGGTGCCGTTCAACCCGCTGTTCCTCTATGGCGGCGTGGGCCTGGGCAAGACGCATCTGATGCACGCCATCGCCTGGCACATCCGGCGCAAGCGCCCCGACAAGCGCGTGATCTATCTCTCCGCCGAGAAGTTCATGTACCAGTTCATCCGGGCGCTCCGGAACAAGGACACGATGGCGTTCAAGGAGCGCTTCCGCACGGTGGACGTGCTGATGGTGGACGACGTGCAGTTCATCATCGGCAAGGAATCGACCCAGGAAGAGTTCTTCCACACCTTCAACGCGCTCTTCGACCAGAACCGCCAGGTCGTGCTCTCCGCCGACAAGTCGCCCTCCGACCTGCAAGGCCTGGAAGAGCGCATGCGCACCCGCTTCGGCTGGGGCCTGGTCGCCGACATCCATCCGACCACCTACGA
>DASZYM010000587.1:0-5983 GCA_035545355.1 Dongiaceae bacterium | reverse complement strand
AAGTCAGATCTTCGGATACCGCACCGGCAGTCCGGCGACCGGCATCGGGGCGGTGTGGACCGACCAGCCGCAGAGGCTGGCGATGATCAGCGTCTTCATCTCCGGGCCGCCGAAGGCGATGTTAGTGGGCGCCACCAACATAAGCTGCTCCCAATCGTCATAGAGCGTGATGAGCTCGCCTTTGGCGGTGAAGCGATAGACGATGTTGGGATTGTAGAGCGAGATGTAGAGGTCGCCGTTGCTGTCCAGCGCCACGCCGTCCGGCACCGTGCGCGGCAGCTCGACCACGACCGTGCGCTTGCCGGCCGAGCCGTCGGCCTTGATCTCGACCTTGGCGATCAGGGGCGGCGAGGATTCGACGACATAGAGCGCCCTGCCGTCGGCGGCGAGGCACATGCCGTTGGTGAAGCCGCAGGCGCTCCTGTCCCAGATCTCGGCCTTGTTCCCGCCGGGCGCGATCTTCCAGATCCAGCCGTTCTTCTCGCCCCAGGCGCCGGAATCCGAGACGTAGAGATTCCCGCCATCGTCGAAGACCGGATAGTTCGGTACCCGCATCCGTTGCTCGGCGTTGCCGTTGCAATAGGTGGAGACGGCGCCTTGCGGCGTGATCCGATGCACGCAGGCATTCCTGTCGTCGCAGGCATAGGTGTTTCCGGCGGCGTCATGCGCGAGGCCCAACAGGAACCCGCCCTCGACCTTGGCAACCTGCTCGCAGATCGAATCGGTCAGTCCCATGCGATAGAGCTGACCGGCCTCGCCGCCGGCATAGACCTTCCCGTCGGGTCCCCAGGCGACCGCTTCCGGGTGATCGAGCACATGGCCGAGATTGGTGAGTGTCAGCAAATTACGCTGTTCCGCCATGGCTTTCCCCCTGTCGCCCGTCCCTTGACCGTCGATTCCGCCCGCCGCATAGTAGCGTCCAAGATCACAGAACCAAGTCCAGAATGCCGGAAAACGGCACCAGGCATCAAGGGACAGGCGACGCGGAGTCTTCGCTCGAACTTCGCGGATGAGTGCGAGGCGGCATGACGTTGCTCAACGACCAGGTCTGCATCGTGACTGGCGCAGGCCAAGGCCTGGGTCGGGCGATCGCGCTGGAAATGGCGAAGGAAGGCGCGGTCGTCGCGCTGCTCGAGCGCAATCCAGGCACGCTGGAGCAGACGACGAAGGACATCGCCACGTCCGGCGGCAAGGCGATCCCCTATCAGCTCGACCTGACCGATTACGAAGTCTACGGCAAGGTGATCGCCGACCTCGTCGCCAAGCAGAAGAAGATCGACGTGCTGGTGAACAACGCGGCGATCAATCCGCCGTCGCTCACCATCCTCAATGACACGCTGGAGAACTGGCGCCGCACCATCGCCATCAATCTCGAGACCGTGTTCATGGGCTCGAAGCTGGTGGCGCCGCATATGGCGGAGCGCAAGAACGGCCGCATCATCAGCGTCGCCTCGATCCAGGGCTTCGCCTCGTCGGGCGAGGTCGGCTCCTACAACGCCGCCAAGGGCGCCATCATCGCTTACACCCAGTCGATGGCGGTGGAGCTCGGGCCCTATAACGTGCTGGTCAACGCGGTGGCGCCGGGCTTCATGCGCACGCCGATGTCGGTGGTGAACGGCGTCGATGAGACCGAGACCCCCGACTTCATCGAATGGTATGTGAAGCGCGGCAAGATCCCGCTGCGCCGCACCGGCTATCCGGAGGACGTCTCCGGCACCGTGATCTTTCTGGCTTCCTCCTATTGCCGCTACATGACGGGCCAGTTGCTGGTCGTCGATGGCGGATTGATGACCACGTTCTGATGAAACTGCCAAACAGGGAAGGCTTGGACATGAAACGAGGAATGGACGGACGAGGAATGGATGGGCCGATCGGATTGTCGCGCCGGCGGATGCTGGAGATCGGCGCGGCTTTGGGTGCGAGCTCGGCGATGGGCGGCCTGCTGCCGTCGATGGCGCGCGCCGACACCGAGCTGAACATGTGGTGGTGGGGCGAGCAGGAGCTGCCCGGCCTCAAGGACTTCGTCGCGGACTCCGTCGCGAACTACAAGGACGCGACGGTGAAGACCCTGCTGCAGGACACCGCGGTCGTGCAGTCGCAGTTCCAGACCGCCGCCGCCGCCGGCAAGGCGCCGGACATCCAGTATTTCTGGAACGGCATCTATCACATGGAGAGCGTGTGGCTCGGCTATGTGAAGCCGCTCGACGGCCTGATGAACGCCGACATCCTGAAGGCCTCGCAGCCGACCCTGCTCAGCGATTTCGACGGGCATATCTATCGCATGGGCTGGTATCCGATCCCGATGCTCTGGGTCTACAACAAGGATTGCTTCGAGAAGGCGAAGCTCGATCCCGATACGCCGCCCGCCACCTGGGACGACTTCATGAATGCCTGCGACAAGCTGAAATCCGCGGGCATCTCGCCGGTCGGCGGCGGCATCCAGGACGGTTACTGGGGCGAGTGGTACTGGGGCCACGCGATCGCGCAGATCGTCGATACGCCGGGCGAGGCGATTCAACTCTTCACCGGCGAGAAGGACTTCACCGATCCGAAGTATTTCGAGCCCTGGGCGCGGCTGGAGGATCTGAAGAAGAAGGGCTTCCTCAATCCGGAAATGTCCTCGACCGAGCTCTATCCGGGCATCGACCTGATCGTCGCCGGCAAGGTGGCGATGGGCGAGTCCACCGGCACGCGCATGCCGGCCGACAACGAGAAGACCAAGGACCGGATCGGCGCCATGGTCATGCCGGTCTTCGGCAAGAGCAAGCTGGCCGGCCAGCCGATCTTCGATACCCAGGGCCTCGGCATCTCCAAGGACGCCAAGGATCCGAAGGCGGCGGTGGCCTTCCTCGAATATCTGCAGTCGCCTGAGCGGCTGAAGGTGTTCCACGAGAAGACCGGCTGGATTCCCTCCAACAGCACGTTCGACACTTCCGTCATCACCGACAAGGTCGTCGTGGATATGTGGAAGAAGTGGGGCCAGGGCCCGAACATCCCGTACCTCTCCAACGTAGTGCCCGGCCAGTTCTACGACCAGGCGCTGCTGCCGACCTCGCAGCAGGTCGTCTCCGGCAAGAGCACCGGCGAGGAAGCCGGTGCTCTGGCGGCCAAGGTCGCCAAGGAGTGGCGCGATTTCAATCCGGACATGGTCGATAACTATAAGAAGTGGGCGAAGGATCTCGGTTGATCCCGTCCGGCGTCGAGGGCCTGGAGGCGTCGCGCCTCCGGGCCCGCTTTTTTGCTGCCAACCCCTTGATTTGGCGCGGCCATTGATTATCGGCGGCGTCTTCGTGAAGATTGTTGCATGAACCGGACCGCGCGGCTCACTCCTTATATATATGTGGCGCCGCTGGTCGCGCTCCTGCTCTTCGTCTTCGGCTACCCGATCGTCCGGATCTTCGAGTTCAGTTTCAAGCAGGTCCGAGGCATCGACGGGCCGTGGATCGGCTTCCGGAATTACGAGCTCATCTTCTCCCAGGACCTGTTCTGGCAGTCCGTGCAGCACAACCTGCTGCTGCTGCTCGCCGTGCCGGCGATGGTGATCTGGTCGCTGCTGATCTCGATCGTGCTCTATGAGCGCGTGGCCGGGTGGAAGATCTACCGGGTCCTGGTCTTCGTGCCCTACATCCTGGCGATCCCGATCATCGCCGTGGTGATGAAGAAGATGTTCCAGTTCAACGGCCCGGTGAACGACGGGCTGCGCTGGGCCGGGATGGATTTCCTGGCGCTCGACTGGATCGGCTCCTCGGACGTCGCGCTCTGGACGGTGATGCTGTTCATCATCTGGCGAGAATCGGCGCTCGGCATCATCCTGTTCCTGGCGCGGCTGCTCAACCTCGACGAATCGCTGCTGGAGGCGGCGCGGCTCGACGGCGCCAATTGGTGGCAGCGCGTGCGCTACGTGATCCTGCCGCAGATGAAGGTGGTGATCGAGTTCTACGTGGTGGTCAGCGTCATCACCATGCTCTCCTCGGTTTTCTCCTACGTTTACATCATGGGCGGCGGCCGCGGCGGGCCCGGCACCTCGACCATGGTGCTGGAGCTCTACATCTTCAGCGCGCTGGTGAAGATCAGCCTGCCGGGCATCGCCTCGGCGGTGTCGGTGCTGCTCTTCCTCGTGTCGCTGCTGCTGATCATCCCGCTCTTCGCCGTCCGCCGCCGCGCGAACGAGGAGGAGGTCGGCTGATGGCGCAACAGGCGATCGAAACCGTCCCGGTGCCGCTCGCGACCCGCTTCCGGCCGGACCGGGTGCTGAAGCACGCGGTGCTGCTGTTCGCGGTCTTCATCGCGCTGGTGCCGACCATCTTCATGATCATGACCTCGCTGAAAAGCGACGACGAATACACGTTCAACAAGGTCGGGTTCCCCCATGCCCTGGTGCTCGACCATTTCCAGACCGTGCTGGTGGACAGCCCGTTCTTCGCCTGGATGGCCAACAGCGCGATCCTGGCGGGCGGCTCGGTGCTGCTCTCCAGCTTCGTATCCTGCCTCGGCGCCTATGCGATCGCGCGGATGGAGTTCAAGGGCCGCCAGGCCTTGTTCTCGATCTCGGTCGCGCTGATGGCGGTGCCGCCGGTGGTGATGATCGTGCCGCTCTTCGTGCTCTACACGAGGCTCGACCTGATCAGCACCTATCAGGGCGCCATCCTGATCTATGCCGGATTGATCACGCCGTTCTCGGTGTACCTGCTCACCACCTTCTTCCGCACCCTGCCGAAGGAGCTGTTCGAGGCGGCGCGGATCGACGGCGCGGGATCGTTCCTGATCCTCTGGCGGATCGTCCTGCCGCTCTCGCTCCCGGCGCTGCTGACCCTGGTCGTCGTCAACGCGCTCTATGTGTGGAACGACCTGATCATCGCCATCATCTTCCTGCAGGACGATTCCAAGCGCACCTTGATGGCGGGGATCAGCGTGTTCCAGGGCCGCTACGAGAACCAGATCCCGCTGGTCATGGCGGGCATGGTGATCGCGACTGCGCCGATGCTGATCCTCTACATCGCCTTCCAGAAATACTTCATCCGCGGGCTGATGGCGGGCGCGGTGAAGTGACCGCCGGGCCGATCGTCCTGGAAAGCGCCGCGCTGCGCGTCACCGTCGATCCGCTGGTCGGCGGCACGATCACAGCGATCCTGCACAAGCCGAGCGGCGCTTCGGTGCTCGGCACCGTTCCCTGGACGCCGCGGCCCGGTCCGGCGGAGACCCGCGCCGCTCCGGACGAGAATGCCTGGCTGCCCTATTATTCCGGCGGCTGGCCGATCCTGTTCCCCAATGGCGGCGATGCCTGCACCTTCGACGGCGTGTTCCACGGCTTCCATGGCGAGGCGTCGCTGGCGCGCTGGGAGGCGGAGCAATCCGCCGCCGGCCTGCGCCTGCGGTATCGCTTCGAGACCGTGCCGGTCGCCATGGAGCGGGAGCTCCGTGTCGAGGGCGAGGCGCTGACGATCCGCGAGCGGATCGCGATGCAGGGAGACCGACCGGTCTCGGTCATGTGGGGACATCATCCGACCTTCGGCTCCGATCTGCTGGACGGCCCGTTCGAGATCGGCACGACGGCGTGCCGCGTCCGGGTCGATGACCGTTTCGACCAGAAGCTCAACCCGCTGCGGCCGGGCGCCACGGGAGACTGGCCCAATGCCCCGGGCAAGGCAGGGGACTACGACCTCGGCCGCCCGCAGGCGCCCATGGCGGCGATGGCTTATCTGACCGATTTTGCGACTCCTTCCGCGTGGATCCGGCGCCTCGACGATACGATCGCCGCGATCCTCTCCTGGGACGGCGCGGCCTTTCCCTATGCCTGGCTGTGGTGCGAGCTCGGCGGGACGCATGACGCGCCGTGGAACGGCAAGGCGCACCTGATCGGCATCGAGCCGAACACGACCTGGCCCGGCAACGGATTGCTGGATACCCATCGCCGCGGCGCGCCGCTCCTTTCGCTGCAGCCGGGCGCGACGCGCGATGCCTGGATCCGCCTCGAAGTCACCCG
>DASZYM010000586.1:0-9016 GCA_035545355.1 Dongiaceae bacterium | reverse complement strand
GCGGCATTGCCGAGCAGGCCGACGGAGATCGGCTTGCCGTCCTTCGCGGCCTTGTCGAGCAGGCTCAGCGCCTCGTCGAGCGTCGCGGCCTTGGTGTCGAGATATCTGGTCTCCAGGCGCTTCTCGATGCGCGAGGGCTCGCATTCGACCGCCAGCATCGAGGCGCCGGCGAAGACTGCCGCCAAAGGCTGCGCGCCGCCCATGCCGCCCAAGCCCCCGGTCAGGATCCAGCGGCCCTTGAGGTCGCCGCCGTAATGCTGCTGCCCGGCCTCGGCGAAGGTCTCGTAAGTGCCCTGCACGATGCCCTGGCTGCCGATATAGATCCAGGAACCGGCCGTCATCTGGCCGTACATCATCAGGCCCTTGGCATCCAATTCCCGGAAATGCTCCCAGGTCGCCCAATGCGGGACCAGGTTGGAATTGGCGAGCAGGACCCGCGGCGCGTCCTTATGGGTCTTGAAGACACCGACCGGCTTGCCGGATTGGATCAACAGCGTCTCGTCCTCGTCGAGGCTTTTCAGCGATCCGACGATCGCGTCGAAGCAATCCCAATTGCGCGCGGCCCGGCCGATGCCGCCATAGACCACCAATTCTGCTGGATTCTCAGCCACTTCCGGGTCGAGGTTGTTCATCAACATTCGGAGCGGCGCTTCGGTCATCCAGGACTTGGCGTTGAGCGTGGTGCCGCGGGGAGCGCGGATGACGCGCTGGTTGGGCTTGCTGGGAGCGTTCATGGCGGGGGCGTCCCTTAACTTGTATATACAAGTTGACTGGTACCACCCCCGGCGAAGGCCCGCAAGCCCGCCATCATTTCAACACAGCCGGCCGCAACAATCCGGCCCGATGACGGTTGCTCTCTCGAACCGGGGCGCGGCCCGCTGAACCGATGAGGATACGATGACCGCTAAACTGATCCTGTCCACCCTGACCGCCGCCGCGCTGCTGACGCTGGCGCAGCCGATGACCGCCCACGCCCAGAACGCGTCCCAGCCGACCAACAATTGCGATCCCGGCGATAAGATCGACAACACGACAGCCAATGATGCGCGCAAGAAGATGGAAGCGGCGGGCTATACCGACGTCACCGCACTGTACAAAGGCTGCGACAACGTCTGGCACGGCCAGGCCCGTGCCAACGGCAATGCCGTGAATGTGATGGTCGGCCCGGACGGCGTTGTGCGCCAGGAAGGAAGCTGATTCCTTCCTTGGTCTCGGCCCCCTCCCTCGGTCTCGGTCGCGTCACGCCATCGCCAGGACCAGCGCCAGGGCGCAGAAGCCGACCAGGCCGCCGACGAAGATCGCGCGCATCCAGGGTTTCCTGAGCACGATCTGACCGCCGCGGGCGCGGTCGGCGGGATAGGTGAAGCGGTCGGGGCGGGGAGTCATCATCGCGGCGGCGCTCCTGTAGACTGTATCCAAACAATGGATCGTCTCGGGAAGGAGAACGGCCGCCGCCGCCGCACGTTCCGCCTTCGGGTTTATGAATACCCCTTCGTCCGATCAGGGATCGCCGTCACAACGAGACACAGCATCCCTTCGGTTGCATCCTTTGTCGCAGGGCATTTGGGCTTCGCCATGGTAACGTTCCAGCCCTCGCAGCGAATAATTCTGTGAGTCCCAACCCGGAGAGAGGGGAGCCAGTCATGTCTCATGCGACCCTGGTCATCGTGATTGCCGTCGCGGCGCTCGCCCCGGCCATCATGGATGTGTTCTCTGCGGTGAAGTGCGCGCTGGTGCCATGCTCCTGCCGTCGCGGCGTGCGGAGATAGAACCCGTCGCTCACTCCTCTGCCGACCGGCGGGATTTGCTCTTTACTCCGGACGTTTAGCCGTTACTTTGTGCGCCGCGCGGCGCCGGCGATCGTCGATCGGCCGGTCGTCGATCGCGGCGGCCTGCCTGTTGCTGCGCGCCAACCAACGGAGGGAGCGGGGAACAACCCCTTCCGAGAACGAAGATGAATACCGTGCCACACCAGGAATCCCCTGGGAGATCCGAGCCCGGAGAATCGCATCCCGGGCACCCCGGGGGCTTCACCGCCGGCCCGCGCCCGACCTTGCCGCCGAAGCGCCCGAGCGTGACCCGGCGCATCTTCTGGTTCCTGGTATTCGTGGTGATCGCCGCGGTGCTGCTGGGCGGCGTCGCCTGGTTCGAATACGTCTTCAAGCCGAAGATGATCGCGGCCTACATGGCCGGCAACGTGCCGCCGCCGACCGCCGTCGCGACCGTGAAGGCCACGGCCGAGCCGGTGCCGCAATCGCTGGAAGCGATCGGCACGCTGACGGCGGTGCATCAGGTGACGATCGCGCCGCAGGTCGACGGCAAGATCGTCGCGCTGAAATTCGAATCCGGCCAGGACGTGAAGCAGGGCGACGTGCTGGTGCAGCTCGACGATGCGAGCGAGCGCGCCGATCTCGCCACCTTCCAGGCCCAGGCGCGGCTCGCCATGGCGAACCTCGCCCGCGCGCGCCAGCTCGCGGCCAAGCAGTTCGGCTCGAAGCAGGATGTCGATCTGCAGCAGAGCCAGCTCGACCAGGCCAATGCCGGCATCGCCAAGTCGCAGACCGAGATCGGCTACAAGCTGATCAAGGCGCCGTTCGCCGGCCAGCTCGGGATCCGGCAGGTCAATCTCGGCCAATACCTGGCCGCCGGCAACGCGATCGTCACGCTGACCGATCTCGACGAGCTCTATGTCGACTTCACCCTGCCGGAGCAGGACCGGACCCAGCTCTCGATCGGGCAGGATGTCGAGCTCCACTTCGACGCCTATCCCGACCGCACCTTCAAGGCCGCGATCACCACCATCGACCCGCAGGTCGACCCGGACATGCGCGCGGTCAAGGTTCGCGGCGAGCTCAGCAATCCGGACCACGCGCTGCAGCCCGGCATCTTCGCCCGGGTCGGTGTGGTGCTGCCGCCGCAGCCCGACGTGGTGACCTTGCCCGAGACCGCGATCGACTACACGGTCTACGGCGATTCCGTCTATCTGGTGAAGCCGGCCAAGGACAAGGACGGCAAGCCGCTGACCGACAAGGACGGCAAGCCCGAGTTGGTCGTCGAGCAGACCTTCGTGACCGTCGGCCAGCGCTTCAACGACAAGGTCGCGGTGACCAAGGGCGTCAGCCCCGGCGATGTCGTCGTGGTCGGCGGGCAGTTGAAGCTGCATAACGGCGCGGCGGTCTCGCTCTCCAGCGATAACAGCCTGGAGACCCCCGCCGAGCTGCCGAAAGAGTAGGGTAACGGGAGCGGCGTCACATGCGCTTCACCGACATTTTCATCCGGCGGCCGGTTCTCGCCACGGTGATCAGCCTGCTGATCCTCCTGATCGGCCTGCGCGCCTTCTTCGACCTGCCGATCCGGCAGTATCCCCGGCTCGAGAACACGGTCATCACCATCACGACGACCTATCCCGGCGCCTCGCCGGACCTGATGCAGGGCTTCATCACCCAGCCGATCGAGCAGGCGGTCGCCTCGACCGAGGGCATCGACTACATGACCTCGTCCTCGACCCAGGGGAAGAGCCTGATCTCGGTCTATATCCAGCTCAACTACGATCCCAACAAGGCCATGACCGACGTCATGGCCAAGGTGCAGCAGGTCAAATATCTGATCCCGAAGGAGTCCAACGACCCGGTCATCCTGAAATCGACCGGCCAGACCACCGACGTCATGTATATCGGCTTCGCCTCCAACCAGCTCAACGAGGCGGCGATCACCGACCATTTGAGCCGCGTGGTGCAGCCGCTGCTGGCGACCGTGGACGGCGTCGCCTCGGCGGAGATCCTGGGCGGCCAGACCTTCGCCATGCGGCTCTGGCTCGATCCCACCAAGATGACGGCTTTGGGCGTCACCGCGACCGACATCTCGACCGCGATCCAGACCAACAATTTCCAGTCGGCGCCGGGCCAGACCAAGGGCTATTTCACCGTCTCCAACATCACCACCAATACCGACCTGAAGTCGCTGGACGAATTCCGCGACATGGTGGTGAAGGCTTCGGGCAATACGCTGATCCGCCTGAAGGACGTCGGCACCGTCGATCTTTCGGCGGAGAGCTACGATTCGTCGGTGCTGATGAACGGCCAGCACGCGGTCTTCGTCGGCATCCAGACCACGCCGACCGGCAACCCGCTGAACGTGGTCGCCGACATCCGCAAGATGCAGCCCGACCTCGAGCGCAGCCTGCCGCCGACGGTCAAGATGAACATCGCCTATGACTCGACCAAGTTCATCACCTCCTCGATCCACGAGGTGGAGCGCACCCTGGCCGAGGCCCTGGTCATCGTGATCGTGGTGATCTTCCTGTTCCTCGGCACCCTGCGGTCGGTGGTGATCCCGGTCGTCACCATTCCGCTCGCCATGATCGGCGCCGGCATCATCATGCTGGCCATGGGATTCAGCATCAACCTGCTGACCCTGCTGGCCATGGTGCTGGCGATCGGCTTGGTGGTGGACGATGCGATCGTGGTGGTGGAGAACATCCATCGCCATATCGAGGAGGGGCTGTCGCCGTTGCAGGCCGCCCTGGTCGGCGCCCGCGAGATCGTCGGCCCGATCATCGCTATGACCATCACGCTGGCCGCGGTCTATGCGCCGATCGGCTTCCTGACCGGCCTCACCGGCACATTGTTCCGCGAGTTCGCCTTCACCCTGGCGGGGACCGTCATCATCTCCGGCTTCATCGCCATCACGCTCTCGCCGATGATGTGCTCGCTGCTGCTCAACCATGAGATGAACGCCGGTTGGTTCCCCTCGCTGGTCGATCGCAGCTTCGCCGGGCTGCAGCGGGTCTATTCGCGGATGCTGAACCGGACCCTGTTCTACCGGCCGGCGGTGGTGCTGTTCGGCGCCACGATCATGGTCCTGCTCGCCTTCCTGTTCCTGCATGCCCGCAAGGAGTTGGCGCCGGACGAGGATCAAGGCGTCATCTTCGCCCTCGGCAAGGGCCCGCAATACGCCAATCTCGACTACACCAAGATCTTCAGCGACCAGCTCGACAAAGCCTTCCAGTCCTTCCCGGAGACGATCGGGCGCTTCATCGTCAACGGCTATCCGTCCTTGAACGGCAATATCGGCGGCATGATCGTCGAGGACTGGTCGCAGCGCAAAGAGACCACCATGAAGATGCTGCCGGCGGTGCAGGCCAAGCTCAGCCAGATCACCGGCATGCAGATCTTTGCCTTCAACCTGCCGCCGCTTCCGGGCGGCACCGGCGGCCTGCCGGTCTCGATGGTGATCTCGGCCCCCGACGACTTCCCGCAGATCTACAAGTACATCCAGGAGATCAAGCAGAAGGCCCAGGCGAGCGGCCAGTTCTACGTCGTCGATACAGATCTCGACTTCAACAGCCCGGTGGTCCGCGTCAGCATCGATCGCGAGAAGGCCAACGACCTCGGCATCTCGATGCAGGCGATCGGCGACACCATGGCGCTGATGGTCGGCGGCAACTACATCAACCGCTTCAACCTCAACGGCCGCTCCTACGAGGTGATCCCCCAGGTGCCGCGCGGCGACCGCCTGACGCCGGATAACCTCGCCGAGTATTACGTGCGGACCGGCAGCGGCGAGCTGGTGCCGCTCTCGACCGTGGTCTCGATCGGCAACGGCATCGATCCCAATGCGCTGACGCATTACAACCAGCTCAACTCCGCGACCTTGAGCGCGGTGCCGAGCGCCACGATGGGCGAGGCGGTCGCGACCTTGAACAAGATCGCCGACGAGGTGCTGCCGAGCTCCTATCACCGCGACTTCCTCTCGGAATCGCGGCAATACGTGCGCGAGGGCAATCAGCTCCTGATCACCTTCGTGTTCGCCATCATCATCATCTACCTGGTGCTGGCGGCGCAGTTCGAAAGCCTGCGCGATCCGATCGTGATCCTGGTCAGCGTGCCCTTGGCGATCTGCGGCGCGTTGATCCCACTCTACATGGGGGTCGCGACACTCAACATCTACACGCAGGTCGGGCTGGTGACCCTGGTGGGGCTGATCTCCAAGCATGGCATCCTGATGACCGAGTTCGCCAACCAGCTCCAGCGCAACCAGAACCTGGACAAGCACGATGCGATCCTGCAGGCGGCCGGCGTGCGCCTGCGGCCGATCCTGATGACCACGGCGGCGATGGTGGTGGGCCTGGTCCCGCTGTTGCTGGCGACCGGCGCCGGCGCGCAGAGCCGGCTCTCGATCGGCATCGTGATCGTCTCCGGCATGTCGATCGGCACGCTCTTCACTCTGTTCGTGCTGCCGACCTTCTACACGCTGATCGCCACCGACCACCGCGAATCGACCCGCGAGCAGCGCAATGCGGAGATCGCCGCGATTTCGTGAAGGGCCGGTCCGCGAACGTTCTTCCGGACCGTTCTCCTAAAAATCGAGAGGAGCACTGGTCGCTCTCGCGAACGGTGCAGGAACGCGTTTTCAATTCCACAGCCGCGCCGTAATAGGGCTCCTCTGTCCGTGTCAGGGGCTTAGCGGGACTTCACCGGCCTGTGATTGCATTCCGGCACGCGAGGCCGCTAAATGACCGAGATCAAGCTCCGGTCCCAACCCTCTTGGTCCTGACAGGCGAGAACGACGATGTCCTTCCCGCTGCCCGAGCCCGTCTCCTTCGACATGGGGATGGGCATCCAGACCGTGACCTCGCTGGCCGAGGCCAAAGCCGCTTTGGCCCGTCTGCCCCCGGGGATCGGCGAGAAGCCGGTATTCCGGCTGGCCACCGCCCTGGTCGCGCGCGCCATCGCCGTCAGCGACGATACTGCGATCGCGGATGCGACCTCCGCGCTGAAAGCCGCCTTCGACGCCGAAGGGATGGCGCGGCACTATTGAGCCCCGCACGCCGTCCCAGCCGTCCTCGTTCACGGCGATTGCCGGCGCGAACTCCTCTTCGACGAGGGAGGCCGGTATTCCTCCGTATCGCCGCAGCCGATCGAGAGCATCTTGCAGGGCGTCGCCCAACAATCCTCTTTGGCGTAATTCTTGATGTTCTCGACATGGGTGCAGGGCGCTCTGCGCGGCATCCGCGGGATCCCAACTCCCATAATTCGTTGACACCCCATGCCCCGTGCAGTACATGGGCGCCGCTGCCGGATCGACCCGCTCTGCCGGATCACCGATCTCTCTTCAAGGCACGAAATGCGCGGGCGTAGCTCAGTTGGTTAGAGCGCCGGCCTGTCACGCCGGAGGCCGCGGGTTCAAGTCCCGTCGCTCGCGCCACTTTCGATTCCTGGCCTCCGGAATCAACCTTTAGAAACAGACGGTTATCAGTGTTTTTTCCAGGTCCGACCGGGCCGAAATCGGCGTTTTTCAGCTTTAACCGGGAAGGGGTGGGCACTATAGTGGCCGCGGCTTCTGAGTCGCCCCTGTTGCGATGCGACATCGCGCGCCAAGAACCCTGGCCGGCGCTGGACATTGCGGTGCAATAAAGGGGTCCGAAACTGAAGTCTCTCTCCCCACCGGCCTGCGGGGGTGGGCCGCCCCAGTCCGGGGATGGTTTGGGCGAGGGAACCGAAGGGATAGCCTATGGACGAGCTGCTCCGCGGATACCTGCCGATCCTGATCTTCATCGTCATCGCCGTCGGGCTGACCGTGGCGATGCTCTCGGCATCCATGCTTCTGGCCAGGCAGAAGCCCGATTCCGAGAAGCTCTCGCCCTATGAATGCGGTTTCGAGGCGTTCGACGATGCGCGGCGGCAGTTCGACGTCCGCTTCTACCTGGTCTCGATCCTGTTCATCATCTTCGATCTCGAAGTGGCCTTCCTCTTTCCCTGGGCGGTGACGCTGGGAAAGATCGGGGTGTTCGGCTTCTGGTCGATGATGATCTTCCTCGGCGTCCTGACGGTCGGCTTCATCTACGAATGGAAGAAGGGAGCTCTGGAATGGGAGTGAGCAGCACGGCTCAGCCGCTTCCGCCGGGCCCGGCCCAGGACCTGGCGCTGAAATCCGTCACCGACGAGCTCAGCGACAAGGGCTTCGTCGTGGCGCAAATGGACAAGCTGGTGAACTGGGCCCGCACCGGTTCGCTCTGGCCGATGACCTTCGGCCTGGCCTGCTGCGCGGTCGAGATGATGCACGCCTATATGGCGCGCTACGACCTCGACCGGTTCGGCGTGGTGCCGCGCGGCAGCCCGCGCCAATCCGACGTCATGATCGTCGCCGGCACGCTGACCAACAAGATGGCGCCCGCTTTGCGCAAGGTCTACGACCAGATGGCCGAGCCGCGCTGGGTCATCTCCATGGGTTCCTGTGCGAATGGCGGCGGCTACTACCACTACAGCTACGCCGTCGTCCGTGGCTGCGACCGCATCGTGCCGGTCGATATCTACGTGCCCGGCTGCCCGCCGACGGCGGAGGCGCTGGTCTACGGCATCCTGCAGCTCCAGAAGAAGATCCGGCGCACCTCGACGATCGCGCGTTAGGCCCCCGAAGATGAGGTTCTCTCCAGAATGAGCGACGCCTATCGCGAATTGGGCGAGTACATCGCGGGCGCCCTCGGCGCGGCGGTCACCGGGACCAAGGTGTCCCTGGGTGAGCTTACCGTCATCGTGCGCCCGCAGGACATCGTCAAGGTCACCAAGTTCCTGCGCGACGATCCGAACTGCCAGTTCAAGATGCTGGTGGATATCTGCGGCGTCGACTACCCGGAGCGCGCCAAGCGCTTCGAGGTCGTCTATCACTTCCTCAGCCTCACCAAGAACCAGCGCGTGCGGGTGAAGGCCGAGCTTGCGGAAGAGGAGGCGATCCCCTCGATCGTGTCGCTGCACAATTCGGCGGCCTGGTTCGAGCGCGAGGCCTACGATATGTTCGGCGTCTACTTCACCGACAATCCGGATCTGCGCCGCATCCTGACAGATTACGGCTTCGAGGGGCATCCGTTCCGCAAGGACTTTCCGCTCACCGGCTATATCGAGGTCCGCTACGACGAGCCGCAGAAGCGCGTGATCTACGAGCCGGTCGAGCTGGTGCAGGAGTTCCGCAGCTTCGACTTCCTCTCGCCCTGGGAAGGCATGCTGCAGCCGCGGCCGCT
>DASZYM010000585.1:0-4832 GCA_035545355.1 Dongiaceae bacterium | reverse complement strand
GTCGCGCCGGGTCCGGTCTGGACGCCGCTCAACCCGGCCGACCGGCAGGCGGAGCAGGTCGCGAAGTTCGGCGCGCAAAGCAAGATGAAACGCCCGGCCCAGCCGGAAGAGATCGCGCCGGCTTACGTCTTCCTGGCGGCGCCGGGCTGCTCCAGCTACATCACCGGCGAGATCCTGCCGATCGTCGGAGGATATTGATCCGCTGGCTCGGGCCGGCTGTGGGCTAGGACCATGGAAGGCCCATGGAAGGGATGAACCCGCACCTGGAATGGAGCGACATCGCGCTCCGCCTGGCGTTGACGGTCGCGGCGGGCATCGTCATCGGCCTCAATCGCAGCGAGCACGGCAAGGCCGCGGGCATGCGCACGACCTTGATCGTGTGCCTGGCGGCATCGGTGGCGATGATCCAGGTGAACCTGCTGCTGCCGATGACCGGCCGCGAACCCGGCTCGTTCGTGATGAACGACCTCATGCGCTTCCCGCTCGGCATCCTGACCGGCGTCGGATTCATCGGCGGCGGCGCCATCCTCAGGCGCGAAAGCATCGTCATCGGCGTTACCACCGCGGCGACCTTGTGGCTGGTCACGGTGATCGGTCTGTGCATCGGCGGCGGTCAGATCTGGCTCGGCATCGCGGCGACGGCGATCGGCGTCTTCGCGCTGTGGTGCCTGAAATGGGTCGAAGCGCGGCTGGCGCACCAGACGCGCGCGCGCCTGATCGTCGCCCTCGACCCGGAAACCGATCCCGCGGAGCTGGTCGGCGCTCTGGAGAGCGATCGCCTGCGCATCGTCGCGCGCTGCGTGACCATCGATCCGGCGGCCGGCAGCCGGGAGGTCACGTTCGAGCTCCTATGGGTGCGCAAGGAAGCGGAGACCGCGCCGCCCGGCGTCGTCGAGCGCATCGCCGCAAAGCCCGGTGTGCGCAAGCTGCGATGGGACGAACTGGCCTGACGCGGTCGTCGACGGATCGCGCGCGGCATTGCATAGTCTCTGCCACGCAGGATTCGATCCGGTCATGTCGGTCATCATTCGCGACTATCATCCGGCCGATCTGGAGGCGATCTACGAGATCTGCCTGCTGATCGGCGATAACGGCAAGGATGCGACGCCGCTCTATCGCGAGCGGCGGATCCTCGGCGACCTCTATGCCGGGGCCTATGGCCGGTTCTCGCCGGAGCTTGCCTTCACCGCCGAGGATGCCGAGGGCGTCTGCGGTTTCACCCTCGGCGTGCTCGACACTGCCGGCTTCGATGCCCGGCTGGAGCGCGAATGGTGGCCGGCTTTGCGGCAGGTCTATCGCGATCCCGGCGATGTGCCGGCCGACCGGCGGGACGCCGATCAGCGCGCCGCCTATCTGATCCATCATCCGCCGCTGATGTCGGGCGCGGTGCTGGCCGACTATCCCTCGCATCTGCATATCGACGTTCTGCCGCGGCTGCAGGGGCAGGGCGTCGGCGGCCGGCTGATGCAGACCCTGCTCGATGCGCTGCGGGCGGCGGGATCGCGCGGCGTGCACCTGGTGGTCAGCGCGGGCAATCCGCGCGCCATCGGCTTCTATCGTCACGTCGGGTTCGCTGAGCTCGCCCGGGACGAAAGATCGTTCACTCTCGGCAAGCGGCTCTGACGCCGCTCAAAGTTCCGGTCGCGGGATCAGGTCCTGCATGGCGAGGAATCGGGTGAGGTTCTTGCGCCCGGCCGGCGTCCAGGCGGTCTCGGCGACGGCCGAGAGGCGCGGGAACAGCAGATAGGCGATCAACCCCGGCTCCCGGCCCAGCGGCTCGCCCCAGAGGGCCGCCTCGACGCCTTTGAGCCGGGGCCGCAATTCGGCCGGCCAGTCGCCGCCGGGATCGTAACGATAGGTGAGCTCGAGCGGCACCGTGCCGGCCCAGGCCGCGCCCGGCTCCCACCAATCCTCGCCTTGCGCCATGTCGAGATAGTGGCGCGTGCCCGGCATCAGGATGACGTCATAGCCGGATTTGGCGAGCTCGAATCCGCTCTCGGGCCTGGTCCAGGCGAAGAGACAGGAATCGCGCGCATCGATGCCGCCGCCTTGCGCCGCTTCCTCCCAGGCGCCGGTCTTGCGGCCGAGCCGGTTGATGATGGCCTGGACCCGCTGCAGGAAATGCGACTGCAATTGCGCGGTCTCGGTCCAGCCATGCTTCTGCATCAGGGCCCGGGCGAGGGGCGATCCCAGCCAGGCGCCCTTCGCGACCTCGTCGCCGCCGATATGGATCAGCGGCGCGGGAAAGAGATCGGCGACCGTGCCGAACACCGTCTCGAGGAAGGTGTAGGTCGCCTCGACCGCCGGGTTGAGGGCGTTGTTCGCGTAGTGGTGCACGTCGCGATAGGCGCCGGTCTCGCCGGGATCCTTGAGCTGTGGCAGCGCGCAAAGGGTCGCATAGCTGTGGCCCGGCACGTCGATCTCCGGCACCGCGACGATGGAAAGCGAGTCCGCATGCGCGACAAGTCCCGCGATGTCGGCAGGCGAATAGACCGCGCCATGCCGTTCCGCGGGACTGCCGAAGAGCGGCGGCAAAGCGAGGCCATGGCCGCGCCATCCGGCGATCTCGCCGAGCTCCGGATAGGCTGGAATCTCCAGCCGCCAGCCTTCGTCATCGGTCAGGTGCAGATGCAGCCGGTTGAGCTTGTGCCAGGCCAAGAGATCGGCGGCGCGATGCAGCGCGTCGATCCCATAGACGCGGCGCGACAGGTCGAACAGCATGCCGCGCCAGCCGAAGCGCGGCGCATCCTCGATCTCGCCGCGCGCCGGCAGCACGAATTGCGCCGGACGCGCCCGCGCGCCGCGCAGCATCTGTCCCAGGGTGACGAAGGCATAGAGGAAGCCCGTCCGGCTTGCGGCACGGACGGTGATCGCGTCGGTCGCGAAGACGATGCGATAGGCCTCGTCGGCCATCGGCTCGATCTGCGCGACGCAGCGCGTGCCGGTATCGGCGAAGAGCGGCTGCGTGTCGCCGAACAGGCGCGCGGCGAGATCCTTCGCGGATTGGAAGGCGCGCCGCGCTGTATCGGGGCCGTCCACCAGCGCCAGTGGTGCGGCGGCATCGCACGCGCCGGAAACCGCGACCGAACGCGGATGCGGGATGACGGCGATCGGCGCTTCGCCGGCGGGAAGCGTGGTTAGGGGCGGCGGCGTCCTGGCCGGGCGCCCGGCGACGCCGCCGCGGGTCGTCGGCGCGACGGCGATGGGTTGCACGCTGCCGTCCGCGAGAGCGAGATACGCCGATCGCGGGCCATAGGTGTAGTGGTTCGGCACCTTGGTGGTCGGGTCGGTCGCGATCCGCCGCGCGGTCACGGTCCAGGTCGCCCCCGGCGCCAGCACGAACCCCTGCGACGGCGCGATGACATGGTGATAGGAAAGCTGCTCCACGAGGTCGCCGCCGCTGAGTCCAGCCGCCGCATCGATCAGGAACATGCCGTTGACCGCGAGCTTGAAGCCGGCGAGCGCCGTCGCGCCGCCGTTATGGAGTCGCAGCACCAGCGCGTCTGGGCTCGACGGTGTCGGCGCGAAGTCGCTTTCCAGGCGAAGCAGCGAAACGGGCGGGTTCATCGTCTGGGATATGGCCCTGAGCAGGACGGCGGATTGATCCATTGAGTCTAGGGGACGTTTTTGCGATCTTCAAGAACGCGACAGATCCGATATCGGGGATGTTCGGTTCTTCGACTCTTTGAAAGGAACGCCGACAATGCCCAACACGGTCCGCCTGCATCGCGTGCTCGCCGCTAAGCCGGAGAAGATCTATCGCGCCTTCCTGGAAGCGGATGCATTGGCGAAATGGCTGCCGCCCAACGGCTTCACCTGCACGGTGCATCACCTGGAGCCCAAGGTCGGCGGCACCCACCGTGCGTCCTTCCGCAATTTCACGACCGGGGCGAGCCACAGCTTCGGCGGCGAATATCTCGAGCTCGTGCCCCATGAGCGCCTGCGCTACACCGACAGGTTCGAGAATGCCGGCCTGCCCGGCCAGATGCAGGTGACGGTGACGCTGAAGAAGGTCTCGGTCGGCACGGAACTGAACATCGTCCAGGACGGCGTGCCGGACGCGATCCCGCCCGAAGCCTGCTATCTCGGCTGGCAGGAATCGCTGCGAAACCTAGCCAGGCTGGTCGAGCCGGAGATCAACGAGTAGGCGGGCTGGAGAGCCGGCAATCCAGCTACTTGTAGGCGACCGCGGCGCTCGATGGGCCCGTCAGGGGCATGACCTTGAAGTCCCGGAATCCGACCTCGCGACACCAGCCCACGAAGTCGGCTCCCGAGTAGTCGAAGGCGTCGCCGAATTCGATCAGCATGTTGAGGGACATCATCAGGCCGAATGCATTTTCGCGTCTTGCATCATCGATGAGCGACTCGATGACCACAAACGCACCGCCTGGAGGCAGGGCGTCATACGCCTTGCGAACGAGCATTCTCTTCTTCTCGAGATTCCAGTCGTGCAGGATCATCCCCATGGTGATGACGTCCGCCTTGGGCAATGGATCGGCAAAGAAGTCACCGCCGACAGCCGTGACGCGGTCGTCCAGTCCCGCTTGCCGAATTTTCCGTGCGGCGATCGGCACGACTTCGGGGAGATCGAAGTTGGTGCAACGCATGTGCGGATTCGCTGCGGCGACCATGCAGGAGAGCTGGCCGGTCGCCCCACCGATATCGCAAAGCGTCTTGAACTTGGAGAAGTCGAATTTCCCCGCGAACGTCTTGAAGTTGCCGGCCGAGATTCCCGACATCGCGCTCAGGAACTGTTCAAGGCGCGCCGGGTCCGCATAGAGCTTCTCGAACATCGGCTCTGCGGAATGCTTGGTTTCGTTCTGCGGCTTGCC
>DASZYM010000584.1:0-5823 GCA_035545355.1 Dongiaceae bacterium | reverse complement strand
ACCATCGAACCCAATGAGGACAAGGTCACCGGCTTCGTCTTCAAGATCCAGGCCAACATGGATCCGAAGCACCGCGACCGCATCGCCTTCGTGCGGCTCTGCTCCGGGCATTTCGAGCGCGGCATGAAATTGACCCATGTGCGCTCCGGCAAGCAGATCAACGTGCACAATGCCGTGCTCTTCCTGGCCCAGGATCGCGAGCTGGCCGAGGAGGCCTATGCCGGCGACATCATGGGCCTGCCGAACCACGGCAACCTGCGCATCGGCGATTCCTTGAGCGAAGGCGAGGCGCTGCAATTCACCGGCATCCCGAGCTTCGCACCGGAGCATCTGCAGAGCGTCCGGGCCGACGACCCGCTGCGCGCCAAGCATCTCGGCAAGGCTCTGGAGCAATTGGCGGAGGAGGGCGCCGCCCGGGTGCTGAAGCCGCAGATCGGCACCGAATGGATCGTCGGCGTCGTGGGCGCGCTGCAATTCGAGATCCTCGCCGACCGCATCCGCACCGAATACGGATTGCCGGTGCGCTTCGAGCCGGTCGGCCTCTATGCCGCGCGCTGGGTCGAGAGCGACGACCCCGCCGCCATGAAGACGTTCCTGGACGAGACCCGCGCCGCGATCGCCCACGACCATAACGGCGATCCGGTCTTCCTGGCGCGCAATGCCTGGCATCTCGACCGGACCCAGCAGGACCATCCCAAGATCCGCTTCCTCAAGACCAAGGAACAGAACCATTGACCGTCCTGGTGACCGGTGCCGCGGGCTTCATCGGCTCGCATGTCAGCCACGCTCTGCTCGACCGCGGTGAGGAGGTCCTCGGCCTGGACAGTCTCAACGACTACTACGATCCGAAGCTGAAGCAGGCGCGGCTGGAGCGGCTGGAGCAGCGCAAGGGCTTCAAGTTCGTCTTCGCCGATATCGGCCGGATCCAGGCGCTGGAAGCCGCCGTCGCGCCGGCGATCGGGAGCATCGACCGCATCGTCCATCTCGCCGCGCAGGCCGGCGTGCGCTACTCGATCGACCATCCCCAGGCCTATCTGCAGTCGAACTATGCCGGCCATCTCAACATGCTGGAGATCGCCCGCAAGATCCCGAGCCTCAGGCACATGGTCTATGCCAGCTCCAGCTCGGTCTATGGCGGCTCGACCCGGATCCCGTTCGCGCTCAACGATCCTGTGGACCAGCCGACCTCGCTCTATGCCGCGACCAAGCGGGGCAACGAGCTCGCCAGCATCGCCTATGCCGGGCTCTACAAGATTCCGCTGACGGGTTTGCGCTTCTTCACGGTCTATGGTCCCTGGGGGCGGCCGGACATGGCCTATTACCGCTTCGTGATGGACGTGTTCGCCGGCAAGAAGATCCCGGTCTTCGGCGACGGCTCGCAGAGCCGCGACTTCACCTATATCGACGACATCGTCGCCGGCGTGCTGGCGGCGCTCGACCGTCCGCCGCAGGCCGGGTCCGGGGCGAATACCGAGCCCCACCGCCTGTTCAACCTCGGCAACGACAAGCCGAACACCTTGAACCGCATGATCGAGATCGTGGAGCAGGCCTGCGGCCGCAAGGCCGAGCGCAACGTGCTCCCGGTCCAGCCGGCCGACGTGCCGGCGACCTGGGCCGACATCAGCGAAACCCGCCGCGACCTCGACTACGCGCCGCAGACGACCCTCGAAGACGGCATCCCCCGCTTCGTGAAGTGGTACCGCGACTACGCCGGGGTTTGACTCCCTTCTCGCGCGACGAATGTTTCCGACTTCACCCGGTGCGTCTGCTCCGCCCCAAGATGGGGCGGTAAGGTGGGGTTGATGCGTGACGGGTGTTGACGTGAAGCACGCGATGGACGCGCGGAACCGTCTGCCTCAATCAATCTTCATCCCGATTGTGCGTGCGATGGCTTCGCGCGTCCCTACTCTTCGCCCGCATCGAACAACCCCATGAACTCGGCGACCTCGCCGCAGAGCTCGCTGGCGGGTCGCGCCTCGCCCGATGTCACGCGGTGCGCCTCGTTGAGCCAGCGTGTGAGCAAGGCGACCGGCGGCGGCGCCAAGGTCGCACTGGCGGAATGGAAATCGGCAGCCACGGCGGACCTCCTCGGAAGGAACATCGCCGAGACATAGGCTCAGTCCGTCCCGCAATCACGCCTTTCGGCTGTGACGGCCGTCACCCCTTCGGCCGTCCCGGCACCCAGCAATAGCCGTCGGGATCCAGGATATAGGCCTCACGCAGCCCGTGCGGCTTGTCGGTGGCTTCCTGCAGCACGTGATGGCCATGCGCCTTGGCGCGGGTCACCGCCGCGTCGGGATCGCAGTCATAGAGCCGGACCTCGATGCCGAGCCCGCGCACCGCGGAATCCTCCAGCAGGCCGAGCAGCGGGTTGGCGTGATAGCTGCTGTCCGAATGCAGCATCCATTCGGCGGCACTGCGGCCCTGGACGTATTTTAGCACCGCGAAATCCTTGTCGGCGAAGGCGACCGCGGCGCCCAGCACGTCGCGCGCGAAAGCCACCGACCGCGCCACATCCTTCACCAGAAGATTGATCCCCAACCCCTTGAGCGAGCGGCCATATTCCTCCGCCCCCATGAACTCTTCGTCGGCTTTCCCCATGATGTCCTCCGACTGGTAAACTAGCCGTCATGCCGATTCGCCTGCTACCGCCCAATCTCGTCAACCAGATCGCCGCCGGCGAGGTCGTGGAGCGTCCGGCCTCGGTGGTGAAGGAGCTGGTCGAGAACGCGCTCGATGCCGGCGCCAAGCGCATCGACGTCGTGCTGCGCGACGGCGGGCGGGCGCTGATCTCGGTCACCGATGACGGCCATGGTATGGACCGCGACGAGCTCGCCATGGCGGTCGAGCGCCATGCGACCTCGAAACTGCCCGACGACGACCTGGTGCATATCGCGCAATTCGGTTTCCGCGGCGAGGCTCTGCCGGCGATCGGCGCGGTGGGACGGCTCGCCATCACCAGCCGCGCCAAAGGCAGCGACCATGCCTGGAGCCTCACTGTCGAGGGCGGCGCCCGGTCGCCGATCGCGCCTGCGGCCTTCAACCAGGGCACGAAGGTCGAGCTGCGCGACCTGTTCTACGCCGTGCCGGCGCGGCTCAAGTTCCTGAAGACCGCACGCTCGGAATTGAACGCGGTCGGCGAGATCGTCGAGCGCCTGGCGATGGCGCATCCCGACGTCGCCTTTTCCTTGAGCGATGACGACCGGGCGGTGCTGAAGCTCCATGCCGAGACCGCGGACCTGATGGCGGAACCGGATGCCGCGCGGTTGAAGCGCCTCGCCGCCATCATGGGCCGCGATTTTGCCGACAACGCGGCACCCGTCGAAGCGGGCCGCGAGGGCCATCGCGTCACCGGCTTCGCGGGATTGCCGACGCTCAACCGCGCGACGGCCGCGCAGCAATTCCTGTTCGTCAACGGCCGTCCGGTGAAGGACCGGCTGCTGGTCGGCGCGATCCGCGGCGCCTATCAGGATTTCCTCGCCCGCGACCGCCATCCGATGGCGGTCCTGTTCGTCGATTGCCCGCCGGAAGACGTCGATGTCAACGTGCACCCGGCGAAGTCCGAAGTGCGGTTCCGCGATTCCGCTCTGGTCCGAGGCCTGATCGTCGGCGGCATCCGCCATGCGCTGGAAGGGGCGGGGCATCGCGCCTCCACCACGGTGGCCGCCGCAACTCTGCAGGGCTTCTCCGCTCCGCCGCCGCCTGCCTGGCAAGGGGCACCGCGCAGCGGCGCCTACAACGTCTCGCATCTCGCCGCGCAAGCGGTCGCGGCTTTCGCGCCGCTCGATGCGGAGCTCGCGCGTCCCAGCGCCCGCATGGAGGCGCCGCCCGAAGCGACCCAGCTCCGCGACTATCCGCTCGGCGTCGCGCGGGCGCAGCTCCACGGCACCTATATCGTCGCCCAGACCGCGGACGGCATCGTGATCGTCGATCAGCACGCCGCCCATGAGCGCCTGGTCTATGAGCGGATGAAGGAATCCCTGGCCGCGACCGGCATCGCGCGCCAGGCGCTGCTGATCCCGGAAATGGTCGAGCTCGACCAGCCCGCGGCCGAACGCCTGATCGCGCGCTCCGACGAGCTCGCCGAGTTGGGCCTCGTCATCGAGAGCTTCGGCCCGGCGACGGTCGTGGTGCGCGAGGTGCCGGCTCTGCTCGGCAAGACCGATGTCCACGGCCTGCTGCGCGATCTCGCCGACGAGCTCGCCGAATTCGGCGCGGCGCTCTCGCTCAAGGAGAAGCTGGAGAGCATCTGCGGCACCATGGCCTGCCATGGCTCGGTCCGCGCCGGCCGCGTGCTCAACCAGGCGGAGATGGATGCGCTGCTGCGCCAGATGGAGGCGACGCCGCATTCCGGCCAGTGCAATCACGGCCGCCCGACCTATGTCGAGCTGAAGCTCGCCGATATCGAGCGCTTGTTCGGCCGGCGCTGAAGCGGCATTCCGCCGTGCGGCCTTGCGTCAGAACGAAAAGTGAACTATAGTTCCTGAGAATCCCGGCTTGTGGTCCCAACTTACACAGGACTTAATCGAAACGCCGGATTCACCCCCTATCCAAAATCGTAATAAATCATTCATTATCAATGACTTGATGCGCTTTGACTGAGCCCGGGCGGTTAAGTTCCGGCTTGCCCCTGCAGCAGCAGGATCCGGGCCTTGCCGTACTGCCGGTCGTCGAGGACTTCGAAACCATCGCCCGGTTCCAGCGCCTCCTTGCGATCGACCTCGGCGACGACCAGCGCTTCCGGTGCGATCCAACCAGTCTTTCTCAGCGCGACGAGCGTCGGCGGGATCAATCCCTTGCCATAAGGCGGATCGAGGAAGATGAGCGAGCAGGGGGCCCAGTTCGAAGCCGCGCGCGGCGGCCGCAAGGCATCGGCGATGAAGAGCTGCGCCCGCGCCTGCTCGCGGCAGGCGGCGATGTTCTTCCTGATGCAGTCCGCGGCGCCGCGGTCGCTCTCGATGAAGCTCGCGCGTTCGGCGCCGCGCGAGAGCGCTTCGAGGCCGAGCGCGCCGGATCCGGCGAAGACGTCGAGCACCTTGGCGTCCCGGATCGCCTCGTACCGATGGGCGAGGATGTTGAACACCGCCTGGCGCGCGCGGTCGGAGGTGGGACGCGTGTCGTCGCTCGCCGGCGCGGCGAGCTTGACGCCTCTATGGCTTCCGGCGTCGATCCGCATGCGCCCCGCCGCTGCGCTCGCGTCTCGGCGTCAGCTTCACCGTCGCTCTTGCCGCCGGCTTCGGTTTCTCTTCCGACGGCTTGCCGAGGCCGAGCTGTTCCTTCACCACCTTGCCCGGCACTTCCTCGACCGCGCCCTTCTCGAGATGCCCGAGCTGGAACGGGCCGTAGGAGAGGCGGATCAATCGGCTGACCGCCCAGCCGAAATGCCCGCAGAGCTTGCGGATCTCGCGGTTCTTGCCCTCGGTCAGCGACATGGTGAGCCAGGCATTGTCGCCCTGCTGCCGGTCGAGGCTCGCATGCACCGAGCCGTAGCGGATGCCCTCCACGGTCAGGCCCTTGCGCATCTGGTTCAAGTGCTCGACCTCGACCCGGCCGTTGACCCGCACCCGATAACGCCGGATCCACCCGGTCGCCGGCAGCTCCAGCTTGCGCGCCAGCTCGCCGTCATTGGTGAGGAGCAGCAGGCCTTCCGAATTGAGATCGAGCCGCCCGACCGAGACCACTCGCGGCAATTCCTTGGGCAGGTTCTCGAACACCGTCGGCCGCCCTTGCGGGTCCTTGGCGGTGGTCAGCAAGCCGCGCGGCTTGTGATAGCGCCAGAGCCGCGTCTTCTCCTTGGCCTGCATCGCCTTGCCGTCGATGCTG
>DASZYM010000583.1:0-4856 GCA_035545355.1 Dongiaceae bacterium | reverse complement strand
ATCCAGATCATGTAGAGCATGGAGAAGACGAGCTGCACCATCACCACGGCCGGCGCCGTGCCGATGAGGCCGAGCGACAGGAAGATCACGGCGATCGAGACATAGAGCGGGAAGCGCGGGAAAGCGTGCGCGGTGATGAAGCTCAGCAGGATGAAGCGGCGGCCGGGAAACTGCATGCGGGCGAGCGCATAGGCGGCCGGCAGACAGATGACCGCCGAAAGGCCGGTCACGATCGAGGCCAGGATCAGCGAAAGCGGGAGCGATTGCTGCACATCCGCCCGGGCCAGCAGCATGCCCCAGTATTTGAATCCCCACTGCGTCGGCAGCACGGCGGGCGGCCGCCACTGCTCGGCGAATGCCCAGAGCAGGACGCCGACCAGAGGCGCTGCAATGAACAGGATGAGCGCGATCAGCAGCAGGCCGCCGCCCAGGGTGTCGCGGGAGGATCGGGACAGGCCGAGGCTCATTGCGCGAGCTCCGCATTGTCCACGGAATCCCGGAACACGCAGGCGGTGTAGATGGCGCCCACCACCACGCAAACGGCAAAGGTGACGGCCGCCTGGGTCTCGGCGGTCGCGGCGCGGTGGAGCTCGCTGAAGCTGCGCTGCATGTAGATCGACATCATCTGCGGCGCCGCCGGGCCGAGGATATAGGGCACGGTGAAGGAGCCGATGATGTCGAGGAAGCCGATGCAGCAGGCGACCACGACCGAGCGGAGGATGGTCGGGAAGATGATGTGCACGAAGACCGTCGCACTCCCCGCCCCGCAATCCCGCGCGGCCTCGATGGCGCGGTTGGAGACCTGGGCGAGCCCGGCCATCAGCATCAGCACGATCATCGGCAGCTCCTGCCACACAAGGCCGATCACGGCGCCGCTGGCATGGAGGTAGGGCGTCTGGTAGGCGGTGACGCCGACGGCGCGCAGCAAGGTCGGCACCCAGCCGCCCGGCCCCAAGAAACGAATGAGGGCGAAGGACGCGACGATGCTGGGCACGAAGAGCGGGAACAGCGCCAGGATCTGGATCGCCGCCACCAGGCGGCTATGGGAGAAGCGCAGATAAAGCGCGATCGCCAGGCCGATGCCCAGCAGCAGGACCAGCGAGACAAGTGTCACGCCGATGGTGAACCAGAGGTTCTGGACGCTGAGCGGGCTGCCGAAGAACTCCCGGTAGTTGACCAGGCTGAAACGACCCTCGGAAAAGAAGGTGCCGCCCATCGACAGCACCGCAGGCACGACGATGAGCACGATCACCAGCGTCAGAGCCGGCGCAACCAGCAGCGCCGCACGCGCCAGCGCCCGTCGGCGTTGGCGCGCACCGCGCGGCGAGACGTCGGATAAAGCGACCGCCGTCATCGCGTCATTGCCGGTCGGACCCGCACTACCCGCGTGCGAGCGTGGTCGCGACGTTCGAGTACCAGCCGTCGTTGAGCGCCGCGGTCCAGTCGCCGCCATCGGGGAAGGACGGCACGGAATCGGCGATGACGTCCTTGTACTTGGCTTCCAGATCCGGCGGCAGGTGCTTCCATTCGATGCCCGGGAAGGCGCCGAAATCGGCGATCATCCGGGTCTGGATCTCCGGCGTCAGCATGAAGTCGGCGAGCTTATAGACGCCGTCGGTCTTGCTGGTCATCGACGGGATCGACGACCAGGCATAGCCGCCGCAGAAGCCGAGATCGGTCAACTGCACCAGCTTGGTGGTCGGCGGCAGGACGCCCTGAGAGATGCCCTGCAGCGCCATGTCGGACCAGGCGCTGACCATCGCGACCGTGCCGCTGGCATAGAGCTGCAAGGTGGGATTGTTGCCGGCGGGATAGGCGCCCTTGTCGTAGAGAGAGGGCTGCAGGTCGTTGAGGATGGCCCAGGCCGGCGCCAGCCGCTTCTTGGCATCGTCGGCGTTGAAGTTGTCGACCCGGAACAGCGAGGGATCGCGGCCGTTGGCCTCGTGGATCGCGCGCACCACGAAGTTCTTGCCGGAGCCGCCCTTGTCGGGACGGCCGTAGATGAACTGGCCGGGATTGGCCTTGATCCAGGCGACCAGATCGGGCCAGGTCTTCGGCACGTTCGGCACCTTGGCGCTGTCATAGGCGAGCAGCACCTGGCTGCCGCGATAGGGGATGATGTACGGCGTCTCGCGCCCGGCCTTGCTGGTCAAGGCGAGGTTCGGGATCTTGCTCTCGTCGAGCGCCATGAAGGCGCCGCTCTCCGCCGAGCCCGGCACGCGGCGCGGGTCGAATTCCTCGAAGTAATCGACCTTGGGATCGGTGTCGGTCTTCTTGGCCGCGACCACGCGTTCGGCGACGACGTCATTGCCGCCATCGGCGCGGGTGATGACGATGTTCAGCGAATAGCCGGGATTGGCCGCCTCGAATTGCGGCTTCAGCGTGTTGGTCCACCAGTCGGTGACGTTGGTGTCGCCGTCGCTGACGATGTTGATGGTCTGCGCGTCGGCGTAGGCGATGACCGAGCGGCCGCCGAGCGCGATCGACCCGACCGCGCCGGCCGCGGTGCCCTTCAGAAACAACCTGCGGGAAATCCCACCCGCAGAAATATCGGTATTGGATCGTTCCATTCGATTGGCCATGGCGCTGACTCCAAGGACTGGGATGGATGACGGGCGAGCCAGCGTTAGGTTCGGCCAATGACGCGGCGATGACGCTTGCCGGAATGCTGCATGACGGCCTGTGGATAGCCGGCCGATCCGATGCCGAGGAGGGCCGAAGCGGCCGACACACGGGCGTCACCCGATCGGTGCTAGGCATTTGCACCCGCACGGGGACCGACACATCATCAGCCACGAGTCGAAAAGCATCATGACCGAACTCTCCTTCACCACCGGCGCGCCGACCGCCCGGCCCCGCGGCACGGCCGCGAAAGGCATCGCGATCGATGCGGGCGGGCACCGCGTGCGGCTGAAATGGCATCGCCTGCAGCGGCACCCCGACGATCTCGCTTTCACGCCGAAGCGGCTGCGCGAAGGACTGGCGCTCGGCGCGTCGATGGAGGTCGATCTGCGGCGCCATGCCGATCACGGCTTCGTCTGCCTGCATGACGCGACGCTCGACCGCGAGACCACCGGCAGCGGCCCGATCGCCCGCGCGACCGCCGACAGCCTGCGCCGCCTCCGTCTGCGCCATGGCGACGGCACGCCGTCCGACCAGGGGCCGATCCTGCTCGAGGACCTGGCGGAGATCGCGCGCATGGACGGCGATCGCCGCGCGCTCCTGCAGCTCGACCTCAAGGAGGACGACGCGGCGCTGGACCATGGGCTGATCGAGGGCTTCCGCCGCACCATGGCCTGCATCGCCGATCGCTGCATCGTGAGCGGCCACGACTGGCGCGCGGTCAGCCGGCTGGCGGAGGCCGTGCCCGGATTGCGGCGCGGCTTCGATCCCTGCGCCGAGGACACGCTGGAGCGCCTGCGCGACGAGCGGGACTGCCGCGCCTTCATCGCCGATGGGCTGGCGGCGGCGCCGGATGCCGAGACGATCTACCTCGATTACCGCATCGTGCTGGCGGCCCTGGAGATGGGCGTCGACCTGATCGCGCCCTGCCACGCCGCGGGCAAGACCGTCGATGCCTGGACGCTCAATCCCGACCATCCCCGCGCCGCGGAGAGCTTATGGCATCTGATCGCGCTAAAAGCCGATCAGATCACCACGGATGCGCCGGAAGAGCTGGAATCGCTGTTCGACGGCATGGAGGCGCCCCGCTCGGCCGCCCACCGGTAGCGGCAACCGGGGCCGTCGGAGTCCGGTGGTCTGCGCGTGACGCGTTTGTTACGCTTCGGCCTGGTACCGCGTTTCGGGGATTCCAGACCACAGCATGGCCACGCGCGTCGAGCTCACGCTGCTGCCGGCGCCGCCGGATCGGGTTGCCGCGCGCAACCCGCGCCTGGGGCGGCTATACGATTATTGGCTTCGCAAGCGCGGCGACCGCGCGATGCCGTCGCGCGCCGATATCGATCCGCTGGAGATGCGGGAATGGCTCGGCAACCTGCTGCTGGTGGAGTTCTTCGGCTCGGTCGAGCAATACCGGGTGCGGGTCGACGGCACCAACCTCATCATCCATGGCGGCGGCGACCGCACCGGCAAGGGCTCCGAGACCCTGACCTCCGACGAGGAGCGGGCGCTGATCATGAGCCAGTACCGGCCGGTCTTCGACCTGCACCAGACCGGCTATTTCGAATCCCAGTTCACCAACAGCGAGGGCCGCTTCCTGCGCGAGCAGAAGCTGCTGCTGCCGCTCTCCAATGACGGCGTCACGGTGAGCATGGTGCTGGCCGGCATCTACTACCACGAGCCTTAGAGTTTCAGGAACGTGATGCTCGCAGGCGGCAGCGTCATCGGCCCGGCCGGCATCGCGACGCCGTCGAGCGGCGGCAAGGCATCGCCGGCGCCGAGCCGCAAGGCTGTCCCGTTCAGCATGACCTCGCCGCTGTCCAGCGGTTCGGCGGACAAGGTGTAGCGCTCCGACGGCACGGCGAGCGCGACGCTGCGCGGCGCCTTGCGGTCGAGGTTGAGGATCAGGAGTGCCATCGCATCGGCGCGATCGCGCTGCCGATGGGCATAGACGCGCAAGCCGTCGGCATCCGGCGCGGCGGGATCGAACACGGTCTCGCCCATCAGCCGGCCCCAGAGCAGCGCCGCCCAGTAGTTCGGACGCGGCAGGAAGCTCGCCTCGTCGAGCAGGCCGTAATCGCTGGCGCAAAGCGTGTTGTGCATCACGACCTGGACACCGGCCTGGGCCAGGCGGCCGAGCTGGTCGAGATAGCGGAAGTTGTCGAGGAAGGTCTTGGCCCAGGGATTGCCGCCGCAGACGGTGTCCGCCGTCTCGGTGAGCCAGATCGGCGTGCCCG
>DASZYM010000582.1:0-2311 GCA_035545355.1 Dongiaceae bacterium | reverse complement strand
GAGATCGCCGCCATAATTGGAATTGCCGATCACCAAAGCCACCCGCGGCTCGGCGAGCGCGGGGACGGTCGCAATGCTGACGCCGAGGGCCAGAGCGCCGATCAGCGCAGCAAGCCGCGTCTTTGCCATCCCCCCGCCCATGGCGGCTATTCGTTGAGCTGGGCGAGGCGCGCCTTCGCCGTCGCGTATTCGACGTAGTAATAGACCCGCGTGCCGAGGGCGACTTGCATCGCGGCGCGGGCCGCGGCCTTGTCGCCGGCGAGATAGGCGAGCTCGCCGCGATAATAGCTGGTCTCGCAGAGCCGCTCGGTCCGGGTCTTGAGATCGCCGGCGGCGACGATCTCCTGCAGCCGGCTTTCCGAGATCTTGCCGGCCATGAATTGCAGCATCGGCGCCGGCCATTCGCCGGGCTTGATGGATTGCAGCGCGTCGCCGAGGGTCTGGTTCGCGCCCGCTATGTCGCCCCGGGCGCGCTGGGTCAGCGACTTCCAGACCCAGCCATAGGCGAAATCGGGCTTGTCCTTGATGCTGCGCTCGGCCTGCTCCGCCGCCTTGTCCATCCGGCCGCCGAAATAATAGGCGACCATGGCGGAGAGGCTCCAATAGCCCTGGTCTCCGTCGGCCGCCTTGTCCGCGGCTTTCACGGCGGCGTCGGTATCGGCGGCGGCGAGCTTCAGGAAGCTCAGCTCCTCGTAGACGTCGGTGGCGCCGGTCTTCATGTCGATCGCGCGTTCGACATCGGTGAGCGCGCCGTCGAAATCGCCGAGATTGCCGCGCGCGACGCCGCGCTGATAGACCGCGTCGCCGTCATCCGGCTCGAGCGCCGCGGCCTTGTCGAAGGCCGCGCGGGCCTCCGCATAGCGCGCCTGATCGCTGCGGATGAGGCCGATATCGAAATAGGCGGCGGCGCTCTTCGGATCGAGCTGCAATGCGGCCTGGTAGCTCTTCAGCGCCTCATCCGACCGGCTGGCGTCGTAGAGGCTGTTGCCGAGATTGACCAGCGCGGTGACCTTGGCATCGTCGTCGCCGGCGGTGGCGACCAGGCGCTGGCAGGCGGCGACGCGGTCCGCCGGCGCGGCCTTGGAATCGCTGGGGCAGAGATCCTCGTCCTTGCCGGAAGCCGGCGCGGCAGATGCTGCGGGGGACGGCGCGGCCGATGCCTGCTGCGGCGGCGTGGTGATAGACGCCTCCGGCGCGGGCGGCGTTGCGGCGGCCGGGACCGGCGGCGGTGGCGGCTGGTCGGTGACGACGCTGCCGGCGATGTAACCGGTGCGGCCGTCCTCCATCGCGACGCGCCACCACGCCCCGTCGGCGGTCTTGCCGGTCGCCTTCAAGGCGGCATTGGCCGCGACCAGCCGCAGCACCTCGCCGCTCAGATCCGGCACCGCCCGCAGCCGCGCGCGGTCGCGTACATAGACCGGCTGGTCGACGGATTCGAAGGCCGGAAGCGGCGCCGGCGTCCCGGTCTTGGTCAGATCCTTCAGGGCCCGCTGCGCGTCGCCGGCATAGCGGCCGTGCGGATACTTGTTGAGATAGGCCTGGATGTCCTCGGCGCGGCCGCTGGACTTCACGGAATCCCAGAACATGTCTTCGTAGCGGGCGGTGAGATCGTCGTCCTTGGCCGGCGGCATGTTGCGCTCGGTCGTATCCGGCGCCGTGGCGGCCGACGCGACGGCGGCCGATGCGGCGCCCAGCGCCTTCAACCGATTGGCGGCGAGGCCGGCATAGACGCCGTGCGGATATTTGTCGAGATAGGCCTGGTAATCGTCCGGCGACTTGCTGTCCCGGATCGAATCCCAGAACAGCATGTCCGCGGCGTCGGGATTGGAGAGCAGAGCGGTCTGCGCGCTGGACGCGGCGACCGGCGCCTGGAAAAAGAAAGGTGCGGTCAGGGAGGACGAATCCCACGGCGTCTGCCGGTCGTCGGTCGCGGCCAGGACCTTGGCGCGGACGTCGCGGAAAATCTCCTCGATCCCCTGGCCGGGCTCGACGATGCTCTGCGCCAAGGCCGTGGCATAGGGGCTGTTGGCGCCGCGGCCGTCGGCGGCGACCTCGCCGGGCGCGGTCGAATAGGCGATGAAACTGCCGCGCGGCTTGCGCGTCATCTCGGCGAGGCCCTTGACCTCGCTGCGCCAGCTCCGGGTCAGCGGGTTGTTGCGGCAGGCATCGAGAATCACGATGTTGACGGCGCTCTGCGCGAAGTCCATCTGCTTCAGCACGAGATCGGCGGAGACCGCCTCGACATCGACATCGGATTCACGGTCGATCCGGGCCTTGACCGGAATCAGGAAATTCTCGCCCTGCACCTGCA
>DASZYM010000581.1:0-1622 GCA_035545355.1 Dongiaceae bacterium | reverse complement strand
GGGATCGTCCTGGGCGGCGTTCTTCTGGGTGACCAGCAGGATCTGCTTGTCATCCTTCATCACGTCTTCCAGCGCCTTCACCGACTTCTCGCGCCCCACGAAGAGCGGCACGATCATGTGCGGGAAGACCACGATGTCCCGGAGCGGCAACACCGGATAGTTCTGGGAGTGGACGGGGTTTTGTTCCATGACTGATTCTTCAAGCTCTCCAGGGCTTTGGTCAGACTATGTCTGCCGCTGCCACACCGCAACTGTTGTCACCTGGCACCGCGACGCGGTGAGGGTAAACGACTCCCGATCCTGCTTTTCGGCTGTGGAAAACCGAGATTTGCCGAAGAAACTCCGCGATCGAGTGCCGCGGCCCGCCAGTTCAACGTCGTTAAGGTATTTGGGCGACGCCGTTAACTTCTTCAAGTGACGTGCCACGGCGCCGTGACGCCCATCAAGCGCCGACGATTCGGTCCGGAAACGACTTGGATCGCCATGCCCGGGCGCGACCCGGGCATCTGGTTCCAATTGGAGGAAGATTGCCGGGTCCACGGAAGCGAATGTCCGCATTCGCGGACGGGGCCCGGCAATGACAGTTCGGTCAGGCCCCGGCCGCGTCGCCGCGGCGATCGGTGTAGATGTAGAGCGGCCGGGCATTGCCTTCGACCACTTCGCGGCTGATCACCATGGCCTCGACTCCGTCGAGACCCGGCAGCTCGAACATCGGCTCCAAGAGGATGCCTTCCATGATCGAGCGCAGGCCGCGCGCGCCGGTCTTGCGGGCGATCGCCTTGCGGGCGATGGCCGTCAGCGCATCGTCGGCGAATTCGAGGCGGACATCCTCCATCTCGAACAGCCGCTGATATTGCTTCACCAGCGCGTTCTTCGGCTCGGTCAGGATCTTGATCAGCGCCGCTTCGTCGAGATCCTCGAGCGTCGCGACGACCGGCAGACGGCCGACGAATTCGGGGATCAGGCCGAACTTCAGCAGGTCCTCGGGCTCGACCTCGCGCAGGATCTCGCCGGTGCCGCGCTCGTCCGGGCCGCGCACGTCGGCGCCGAAGCCGATCGCGGAGCCGCTGCGGCCGCGCTGGGCGATGATCTTCTCCAGGCCGGCGAAGGCCCCGCCGCAGATGAAGAGGATGTTGGTGGTATCGACCTGCAGGAATTCCTGCTGCGGATGCTTGCGGCCGCCCTGCGGCGGCACCGAGGCGATGGTGCCTTCCATGATCTTCAGCAGGGCCTGCTGCACGCCTTCGCCCGAGACGTCCCGGGTGATCGACGGATTGTCGGACTTGCGGCTGATCTTATCGACCTCGTCGATATAGACGATGCCGCGCTGCGCACGCTCCACGTTGTAGTCGGCGGATTGCAGCAGCTTCAGGATGATGTTCTCGACATCCTCGCCGACATAGCCGGCTTCGGTCAGCGTCGTCGCGTCGGCCATGGTGAACGGCACGTCGATGATGCGCGCGAGCGTCTGGGCGAGCAGCGTCTTGCCGCAGCCGGTCGGGCCGACCAGCAGGATGTTCGACTTCGAGAGCTCGACGTCGTTGTTCTTCCCGGCGTGGCTGAGGCGCTTGTAGTGGTTATGGACCGCAACCGAGAGCACCTTCTTCGCGTGATCCTGGCCG
>DASZYM010000580.1:0-3556 GCA_035545355.1 Dongiaceae bacterium | reverse complement strand
CCTACAAGCTCGGCCGCTTCGGCCGCACCCTGGCCGACCCGATCGCCTTCACCGGACAGGTGTTCCAGACCGTGCGCGAGGCCGAATGGGCGGTGTTCAAGCTGCGCTGGCATCGCTTGACCGGCCTGGAGCTTCCGCTGGATTGACCCCTGGGGATTGATGCCGTGCTGAAGATCGTCGGCTACACCGATCGCCTCTCCGTGCGCCCCGGCGAGGCCGTCGCCTTCAAGGTGAGCTGCGAAAGCGGCGCCGACGCCTATGACGCGGAGATCCTGCGGCTGATCTGCGGCGACGACAGCCCCGGCGGGCCGGGCTTCAAGGCCGAGCCGATCGCCGCCTCGGTGAACGGACAATATCCCGGGCGCAAGCAGCGCGTGGATTGCGGCTCGTTTGGACTGGTGCCGGGCAACGTCGGCCGCCCCGGCGAGGACGGCATCACGGTCGCGGCGCTGATATGGCCGACCTGGCTCGACAAACGGGCCGAGCAGACGATCCTCGCCTGCCGCGGGTTGGAGACCGGCGCCGGCTGGCGTCTGATGCTCGATGACGGTGGAAGGCCGCGCTTCGAAGTGTCCGACGGCGCGCGTGACGCAACCGTCAGCGTCGAGCGCTCGGCACCGGAGCGACGCTGGTCGCTGCTGATCGCGACCCTGGATTTCGCCGGGAAGAGCATCGGCATCGTCCATCGCCTGCTGGAGCCCATCCCGGGCGAAAACGCCCTCGACATGGCGGTGCGACCGATGCCGCTCTCCGGTCTCGATCCCGGCGACGCCCCGCTTGTCATCGCCGCGATGCTGGACTCCGTTATCGGCGAGCGCCGGTTCACCACGTCGCATTTCGACGGCAAGATCGAATCCCCGGTGATCGCACCTCTCGTCACCGCGCCGGAATCGATCACCGCGATCGCGGCGCTCCATGATGGCTGCCATGCGCGCTGGGACTTCTCCATCGGCATCGACACGCAACGGATCGTCGATGCGTCGGGCCATGGCCATGATGGCCGGTTGGTGAACCTGCCGACCCGCGCCGTCACCGGGTCAAAGTGGCGCGGACAAACTCAACGCTGGACCGATCGGCCCGATCTCTATGGCGCGATCCACTTCCATTGCGACGACCTTCACGACATGCAGTGGGAAACCGATTTCCGCTGGACCATCCCGGCCGATCTTCCCAGCGGCATCTATGCCGCACGGGTGAGCTGCACCGGCGACGGGCCGGGCCTGGACGAGGACTTCCTGCCCTTCTTCGTCCTGCCGGCAAAGGACGCGCCCAAAGCCCCGGTCGCCTTCCTCGCCTCGACCTTCACCTTCCTCGCTTATGCCAACAGCCATCACGGCTACGAGGACGCGCTCTCCGAGGTCTGCTACGGCGCGTTGCTTTCGCTCGGTCCGGCCGAGCTCTTCCTCAAGGAGCGGCGCGATTTCGGCATATCGCTCTATGACCGGCACCGCGACGGCAGCGGCGGCGTCTACAGCTCCTGGCATCGGCCGGTCCTCAACACCCGGCCCAAACGCGCGCTTTGGAACTTCAATGCCGACCTGCACGTGGTCGATTGGCTGCACGCGATCGGCCAGAATTTCGACGTGATCACCGACGATCGGATCCACGAGGAAGGCGTCGCGCTGCTAAAGGACTATCGCTGCGTCATCACCGGCAGCCATCCGGAATATCACTCGACGGCGATGCTCGACGCCTTCGAGGCCTATCTCGCCGGCGGCGGGCGGCTGATGTATCTCGGCGGCAACGGATTCTACTGGCGCGTCTCGACCCATCCGGATCTGCCGGGCGTGATCGAGGTCCGCCGCGGCGAGGCCGGCACGCGCTGCTTCGAGCTGCCGCCCGGCGAGCGCCATCACTGCTGGGGCGGCGAGGCCGGAGGCCTCTGGCGCTCGCAGGGCCGCGCGCCGCAGCGATTGGTCGGTGTCGGCTTCGTCACCGAGGGCTTCGACGAGAATTCCTACTTCATCCGCGATGCCGGCAGCTTCGATCGCCGCGCGGCCTTCATCTTCGAAGGCATCGCGCCGGACGAGCGGATCGGCGATTTCGGCGTGCTCGGGGGCGCGGCCGGCTACGAGCTCGATGCCGCCGATCCCGTCCTCGGAACGCCGCCACACGCTCTGGTGCTCGCGCATTCGGTCGAGCATTCCAATGTCTATCTGCTCACCCCCGAGGAGATGCTGGCCGGTTTCCCGGGCCTCGACGCGATCGAGAACGACAAGGTGCGCGCCGAGCTGGTCTTCTTCGAATGCGCCAATGGCGGCGGCGTGTTCTCGACCGGCTCCATCACCTGGGCCGCGTCCCTGAGCCATAACGGCTACGACAACAACGTCGCCCGGATCACCGGCAATGTGCTGCGCCGTTTCATCGATCCGGCGCCGCTGGAACCGTAGGTCTGAATTCTTTAATCCTTTCGAGTATAGGGTCGCGCCAGATCTGGAATTATTTGACTGGCCGCGCACTCTTGCCCGACGACGATAGCTTCCACACTTTTGATGGGTTAAACCTCCCGCTGTTCCGGTCCAGCCGCTGTGCCACGCTCCTGCGCTACTGGAACCAGCTCCGCGGCAACCGCGCCTTTCCCGCGCGATCCGAGATCGACCCCGGCGCCATCAAGCCGATCCTGCCCCATGTGCTCCTGGTCGGAATCGAGTACGAGCCGTTCCGCGCGCTGTATCGCCTGATCGGCACCGAGATCGCGCGCTTCGCCAAGTTCGACTTCACCGGCCGCTATGCCGACGCCCTGGTGTTCCAGGATGACGGCGCCGAGGATTGGACCCGCTACTACCGCGAGGTCGTAACGTCGCGCCGGCCGGGCATCGGCATCAACCATTGGACCGTCGAGGGAAACTTCCGGCGCTGGATCGAATTCATCATCTGCCCGCTTTCCGGCGACGGCACCCGGATCGACCAATGCATCGCGCTCGAGGATTACGAGCATATGAACCCGACCGAGATCGACACGCTGCCCGCCGTCTCCGAGCATTGACCACTTTCCTCTCTTGCACGGCCGAGAAGCGCGGCGCAGAATCCGGGCGAGGAACCCGCATGCATCTCGAGATCTTCTCCGACACGGTCTGTCCCTGGTGCTACATCGGCAAGCGCCGGCTGGAGCGCGCCTTGCGCGAACGGCCGATGCCGGACCTCGCCATCCGCTGGCGCGCCTTCCAGCTCAATCCGGGCATGCCGGCCGGCGGCATGGACCGCCGGCAATACATGGCGGCGAAGTTCGGCAGCGCCGAGCGTGCGGCGCGGCTGTTCGATACGGTCACGCGGGTCGGCGCCGAGGAAGGCATCCGCTTCGCCTTCGACCGGATCACCCGGACGCCGAACACGATGAAGTCGCACCGCCTGCTGGCCTTGGCTGCCCAGCACGGGCGGCAGAGCCAGGTGCTCGACCGCTTGTTCGCCGCCTATTTCACCGAAGGCCGCGATATCGGCCAGTCGAGCGTGCTGGTGGATATCGGCGAAGATTCGCGCCTGCCGCGCGTCGAGGTGGAAGCCGCTCTGTCCGAGGACAGCCCGATCGGCACCAGTCTGGCCGAAGACTTCCTGGCCC
>DASZYM010000579.1:0-10295 GCA_035545355.1 Dongiaceae bacterium | reverse complement strand
TTGAAGGGATGATTGAGGCGGACGGTATAGCCGAATCCGCGCAGGGTCTCGGCGACGAATTCGGTGAAGAGCGCGTCGCAGCTCTCGCCTTCGAGATCGCCGAGCACGAAATCGTCGCGCGGGATCGATTGTCCCTTGCGGCGGCCCATCGCCTTCATCGAATGGGCGTTGATGTGCCAGACGCCGCCGAACCGCGCATGCAGCTCGTCGAGCATCGCCTCGAGCTCGTCATGATAGGGGCGGTGATAGCCGGCGATGCGGCTCTCCACCTCGGCGACGCTGAGCAGCCGGTCATAGATCTGCACATTGCCCTTGATCAGGCGCCGGATCAGCCCGAGGCCCATTTCCGTGCGCTCGGTGAGCTTGAGGTTCTGCGGCCAGGGCGCTGCCAGCATGTCCTCGTCGATCTCGCCTTCATGGCGGTTGGGATCGATGTAGCTCCGCGGGAAAAGCGCCTTCAGGAATCCCGCGCCATGCTGCGGCGCCGCCTCGAACAGGTCGTCGACGAAGGCATCCTCGGCGCGGCGCAGCAGCGAGAGCGGCGCGGCATGGCCGAAATCCTCGGGATAGGCACGTCCGCTATGGGGTGAATCCACGACCAGGGGCCGCGCCGCGGCGGGGTCGCCGGGCGCGCGGCGGATCAGGATTCCGGGCAGGAAACGAACGACTTTGGACGGGTTGGCTTCTGACTGCATGGGCGGCTATTCTGCGGCCCAACGCTCAAAGGTCAACAGAAAGCAGGCGATCTTGGCCGCACAACCGCAAAGCCTCGAGATGATCAAGCGCCTGGTCGCGTTCGACACGACCAGCCGCAATTCCAATCTCGAGCTCATCGATTTCGTCCGCAATCACCTCGAATCCGAGGGCATCGAATCCATCCTGGTGCCCGACGAGACCGGCAAGAAGGCCAACCTCTATGCGACCGTCGGCCCCGAGGACAAACCGGGCATCGCGCTTTCGGGCCATACCGATGTCGTGCCGGTGGACGGCCAGGACTGGTCCAGCGATCCCTGGAACCTGATCGAGCGCGACGGGCGGATCTATGGCCGCGGCGCCTGCGACATGAAAGGGTTCCTCGGTTGCGTGCTGACCGCCGTGCCGCAATTCCGGCGCACGCGGCTCGACACGCCGCTGCATCTCCTCTTCTCCTTCGACGAAGAGGTCGGTTGCATCGGCGTCCGGCGCGCGCTGAAAGTGATTTCCGATCTGCCCATCCGGCCCAAAGGCTGCATCATCGGCGAGCCCACCTCGATGCAGGTCGCGATCGCGCATAAGGGCAAGAAGAGCGTGCGCGCCCATGTGCACGGCAAGGAGTGTCACTCGTCACTCGCGCCGCAGGGCGTCAACGCCGTCGAATACGCGGCCGAGGCGATCGCCTTCCTCAGGCGGATGGGCCGGCGCTTCGCCGCCGAGGGTCCGTTCGATCACGATTACGACGTGCCGCATACGACGGTGCATACCGGAGTCATCCAGGGTGGCACCGCACTCAACATCGTGCCGAAGGACTGCCATTTCGATTTCGAGTTCCGGCACCTGCCGGTGCAGGACCCGGAAGTGCTCTACGGCGAGTTCATGCGTTTCGTCGAAGGCGAGCTGCTGCCGCAGATGCGCAAGGTGGCGCCCGAGACCGGCTTCGGCTTCGAGCCCTTGTCCACCCTGCCCGGTCTCGATACGTCGGAGGAGGCCGAGATCACGACCCTGGCCAAGGGCCTGACCCTGGCCAACGGCACGACCAAGATCGCCTTCGGCACCGAAGGCGGGTTGATCCAGAACATCGATATCCCGACCGTGATCTGCGGCCCGGGCAGCATCGAGCAGGCGCACAAGCCCGACGAATTCTGTCCCATCGATCAGATCGCGCAATGCGACGCGTTCATCGAGCGCCTGCGGGGCAAGCTGGCCCACCAGTGAGATCGGGGCAGTGACACCCTGGTTCGACGCCGAGCATGTTCAGGCCGCGGCCGGCGTCGTGATGACGACGCCCGACGGCCGGTTCATCCTGCAGCTCCGCGACGACATCCCGAACATCGACAATCCCGGCCGCATCACCCCCTTCGCCGGCGGGGCCGAGCCGGGCGAGACGCCGACCGACTGCGCGCTCCGGGAGCTGGAAGAGGAAACCGGCGTCAAGGCCGATGCCGCCGCCTTGCGCTTCCTGGCCGGCGCCTCGAAGCTCGATTTCCGTGGACGCAAGACCGCGGTCGTGATGTATCTGCTGACGAATATCGATCCCGCTCTGCTCCGCGTCACGGAGGGGCGTCCGATCATCCTCTCGCCGGACGAAGTCGCGGCAGACCCGAGGCCGACCCCGTTCTGCAAACAGGTGGTCGAGCAGGCCTCCGCGGTCGCTCTGCTGACCGAAAGCTGACTTGCCGCGGGAAAAGATGATTGGGTGAAGATGAACCGCATTCAGTTGAATACTGTTTAGAAGATGCCATCTTCGTTTTTCGGCATTAGCCCGTATCTCAGGGCGAGGGCCGGAACGCCGAAGGCCTTCGGCGCTTGCGCCCACGTCGCCCATTTCGACTTTCATCAAGGAAACATTGTGCCGAGATCGCCACTGCGCATCACCGTGCTGGACCTTGTCAGCCGGGGCCCGACCCGACGCGGCTTCCACCGCCTGATGAATGCCAACAATGCCAGCATCATGCCCCAGGTCTTGGCGACCTGGTGCGAGCAGCTCGGCCATAAGGTGCATTACGTCTGCTACACCGGGTTCGAGGACCTGGTTGAGGAGATGCAGGACGAATGCGACGTGCTGTTCGTCGGCGCCTTCAGCCGCTCGGCCCAGGCCGCTTACGCGATCAGCAACCTCTACCGCAAGCGCGGCGCGGTGACGGTCCTCGGGGGCCCGCATGCGCGGTGCTATCCGGAAGACGCCGCGCTCTACTTCGACTATGTGCTGGGCTTCACCGACAAATCGATCCTGGACGAAGTCCTGCGCGAAGCGGCGCCCCACCGGCCGGAGGGGCGCCTGCTCAGCGCGCCGCGGCAGCCGACCGAGCTGCCCTTGCTCGAGGAGCGGTGGAAATTCGTCGCCGCGACCCTGGCAAAGGCGCCGTTCCTGAAATTCGTGCCGATGATCGGCAGCATGGGCTGCCCTTATACCTGCAGCTTCTGCATCGATTCCGTGGTCGATTACCAGCCGCTGGCCTTCGACCGGATCCGCACCGACCTCAAATTCCTGCTGACCAAGCAGCGACGCCCGATCGCCGCCTGGCACGATCCGAATTTCGGCGTCCGCTTCAACGACTACATGACGGCGATCGAGGACGTGGTCCCCCCCGGCCGCATGCGGTTCATCGCGGAAAGCAGCCTGTCGCTGCTCTCCGAGCCCAATCTCAAGCGGCTGCAGCGCAACGGCTTCGCCGGCATCCTGCCGGGGATCGAATCCTGGTACGACCTGGGCAACAAGTCCAAGACCGGACGCTTGACCGGCATCGCGAAGGTCCGCCATGTCGCCGAGCACGTGAACACCATCCTGCGGCACATCCCCTATGTGCAGACCAACTTCGTGCTGGGGCTGGACAGCGATGCCGGCGCCGAGCCGTTCGAGCTGACCAAGCAGTTCGTCGACCTCGCCCCCGGTGCCTTTCCGGTCTATTCGCTGCTGACCAGCTACGGCGCGGCGGCGCCGCTCAATCTCACGTTCCAGCGCGCGGGCCGGGTCCTGCCGTTTCCCTTTCATTTCCTCGACAGCAACCACGCCATGAACGTGCGTCCGCTGAACTACGACTGGGTCGAATTCTTCGAGCATGCCGAGGATCTGACGCACTACACCCATTCTTCCGCTCAGCGCTGGCGGCGCTTCGCGGCGAACCGGGGGATGACCACGAAGGCGATGAACTTCCTGCGCGGCCGGTCGTCGCGCCGCGGCCATTTCCACGGCAAGATCGTCAGGCTGCTGCGCGGCGACGCCTCGGTGCGACGCTTCTTCGACGGCGAGACGACCGAGCTGCCGGAATTCTACCGCCGCCGGCTGCAGCGGCAGATGGGCCCGCTGTGGGATGCGCTTCCCGAAGGCGCGCTGATGCACGACCAGAACGCCTATCTGAAGCGGCACGAAGCCGAGAAGGTCGCCGCGGAGTAGCTCTATCCGGCCGCGGCGAGGCCGAGCGCGGTCTGCTTCAGGCGGCGCATGTCGAGCTTGCCGGTGCCGAGCGTCGGCAGCTCGTCGATGCGCTTCAGGTCGCGCGGCTTCGGGATCCAGAGCTTCGGCAACCCGCTCTCGGCGAGGCCCTGCCAGACCAGGTCCGGCCCCATCGACTGGTCGGCGACATAGAGGCCGAACAGGCGCTCGCCGCGATCGGCGTCGGGCACGGCGACCACCGCCGCGCCGCCGATCCCGGGGATGCGCATCATCGCTTCCTCGATCTTCACATGCGGCACCATCTCGCCGCCGACCTTCGAGAATCGCGACAGGCGGTCGGTGATGCGGATGAAGCCGTCGCTGTCGATGATGGCGATGTCGCCGGTCACGTACCAGTCGCCGCGCAAGACCTGCGCCGTCTTGTCCGGATCGGCGAGGTAGCCGATCATCCGGCCCGGCCCCTTCAGCAGCAGCAGGCCCTCCTCGCCTTCCTGCTTCTCCTCGCCGGTCTCGGGATCGACCACTTTCGCGGCGACGCCGGGGATCGGATGGCCGACCGTGCCGGGCTTGGTGCCGATCTGCTTGTCGGCACCTTCCAGCACGTCGGGCACGTTGACCGCGACCACCGGCCCCATCTCGGTCGCGCCATAGCCTTCCAGGAGCTGGATGCCGAACTTCTCCTTGAACTGCGCGGCGAAGTCGGGACGCAGCCGCTCGGCGCCCACCACCACATGGCGCAAGGACGCCAGGTCCTCCGGCGCGCAGACGCGGTAATAGGCCTGACAGAAGGTCGGCGTCGAGATGAGCAGGGTCGCCTTGTATTTCTTGATCAGCCCGCCGATCGATTTCGCGTCGAGCGGGTTGGGGTGATAGACGGCGCCCATGCCCAGGACCAGCGGCATGCAGAGCGTGCCGGTGAAACCGAAGGCATGGAAGAACGGCAGCACGCCCATCACCCGGTCGTCGTCCATCGCGTTCAGGATCTGGGCGATCGCCTCCAGGTTCGACATCACGTTGTGATGCGACAGCACCACACCCTTGGGCTCGCCGGTCGAGCCGGAGGAGAACATGATCGTCGCGAGATCGGTGAAGGGATCGCCCTTCGGCGCCTCGGCGGCGGCCAGCAGCGACGTCGGCGTCAGCAGCGCCCGCGCATAGGTCGTCAGGCGCTCGGCCTTGCCGAAGCCCGACATCATCTCCTCGATGAAGACCGTGCCCGGCCGCGGCTCGAGCTTCGCCTTCGCCAGGAACGCCTTGGAGGCGAGGATGGTCTTGATGCCGGCGCGCTTGATGGCGCCGTCCATCGCCTCGGCGCCGATGGTGAAATTGAGGTTGACCGGCGTCTTCCCCGCCAGCATCAGCCCCATGTTCACCAGCGCCCCGCCGACCGAGGCCGGCAGCAGCACGCCGATCCTTTGCTGGTCGGCATAGTCGCGGCGGAAGCGCTTGGCCAGCATCAGCGAGGCGGTCAGCGCGTGGCCGAAGGTCAGCTCTCTGCCCAGGGAATCCGCCATGGCGAAGCGGAACCAGCGGCGCTTGGCGGTGCGCAGGAAAGCCGTCGGGACCAGATCGCTCTTCTTGCGCCGGATCTTGAAGGCTTCCGCGCTCATCTCCAGCAGGTGGGTGCGGACGTCCCAGGCGCGTGTGCCCGCCGGCAGCGGCTTCCCGAAGGTGACGGTGACCGGATAGAAGAAATGCTTCGGCCACTTCCAGAAGAACTTGCCGTCCTTGAAGCTGAAGATCGAGCCCCAGACCTGGTCGAGATGGACCGGGATCACCGGCACGTCGAGGTCCTGCACGATCTTCTCGAAGCCGCGCTTGAAGGGCAACAGGTTACCGGTCCGGCTGATGGCACCCTCGGCGAAGATGCAGACCACGTGACCGCCCTTGAGCTCGGCGCGGGAGCGGCGGATCGCCTCGATGGCGCTGCGGCCGCCGGCGGTCGGGATCGCGTGCATCTTGGCCAGCAGCCAGCCGAGGCCCGGCACCTTGAAGAACGGCGCATAGACCATGAAGCGCACGAAGCGCTGGATCGACGCGCCGACCAGCAATCCGTCGACGAAGGAGAGATGGTTGCAGACCAGCAGCGCCGGCCCGGTCAGGGGCACGTTCTCCGGGTTGACGATGCGGATCTTGTAGATGCTGTGCGTCATGCACCAGAGCGTGAAACGGATCAGGAAATCCGGCAGCAGGATGAAGAGATAGCCGGTCACCAGGAAGGTCGCGATGCCCGAGGCGAACACGACCTCGTCGGGCTGCAGATGCAGTCCGCTCCCCAGGCCCGCGCTCACCCCCGCCGCGGCCAGGATGCCGAGGAAGTTCAGCACGTTGTTGGCGGCGATCACCCTCCCCCGGGATTCCGCCTGCGCCTTCTGCTGCAGCATGGCGTTGATCGGCACCGAGTAGAAGCCGGCGAAGAACCCGAGGACGGCGAGGCAGACGAGCGCGCCGCCGAACGTGCTGATCGCGACCAGGAACAGAGCGGTGAAGCCGATGCCGATCGAGCCGATCGGCACCAGGCCGAGCTCGACCTTGTGGCCGGAAAGCCGTCCCGCCACCACGCTGCCGATGCCGATGCCGATCGCGACCGCGGCCCAGAGCATGCTGGTCTGGGTCTCGTCGAGATGCAGGACCTGCGGGCCATAGAGCGGGATCGCGATCTGCAGCAATCCGCCGAGGAACCAGAACCAGGTATTGCCGAGCACGGTCAGCCAGAGCCGGCGGTCGCGCTTCACCGACATGATGGCGGCGGCGCTGTCGCCGATCGCGTTCCAGCGGAACTTTGGACGCTGCCTGGGCACCGGCATGCGGCCGATGCCGAAGCTCGCCAGCGTGCCGGCCACGGCGATGCCGATCTCGATCGCGCCCAGCAGGCCGGGACGGTCGCCGACATGCTGGTAGAGGAAGCCGCCGAGCGCTGTGCCGATGATGATGGCGAGGAAGGTGCTCATCTCGACCAGCGCATTGCCGCGCGAGAGATCCTGGTCGGGCAGCAGCTCGGGCAGGCAGGAATACTTGGCCGGCGAGAAGAAGGCGGAATGCGTCGCCATGATGAAGATGATGACCAGCATCAACGGCACGCTGCCGATCTCGAAGGCGATCAGCGCCAGCACCATCGCCACGACTTCGATGCTCTTGGTGGCGATCAGGACCGAGCGTTTGGAGAAGTTGTCGGCGAGCTGGCCGGCATAGGAGGAGAAGATCAGGTAGGGGATGACGAACAACGCCGCGATCAGGTTGACGTAGAGGTTCTGGCCGGCCTCGCTCCCGACATGCCGGATCACGTAGAAGGTGGCGATGAAGCGGTAGACGTTGTCGTTCAGCGCCCCCAGGAACTGGGTCACCAGCATCCAGCCGAAGCCCTTGTCCCGGATCAGCTTCCAATAGCTGCGGTCGTTCATCGAGTCCCCGTCTCGCGGCGCGTCGGCCCCAATTGAACGGCGAGGCGGGGTGAGGTCAAGCCAACCTCCCCAACCGGGTGCCGCGGATCACGAATCCGTCACATCGCAGGGATAGGGCCTTTTCCGGACTGGAAAGCCGGCGGATGCCGGGTTATATGCAATTGACAATCATTCCTAACTGGCGTTAAGACTTCCCCATGATCGTCTGCATCTGCAACGCCTATCGCACCGCCGAAATCGAGGCGAAGGCCCGGGAAACCGGCCATTGCGACGCCTATGCCGTCTATCAGGCCCTGGGCGCCGGCCCCCGCTGCGGCTGCTGCCTGGAAATGGCCCAGGACATCGTGGACGACGTCCACGGCACCTGTTCCCCCCGCCGCATGGCGGCGGAGTGAGGGACGGATGCTGATCTGGCGCTCCGTCCCCCTCTCCCGCTGGGCCACGCTCCTGGCCTGGCTCCGGCCGAAACGCGGCCGGCCTTAATCCAAGACCGCCTGCCCGGGCGTGACCCGGGCATCTGGTGCCAGGTTGGCCCGAGACCCCCGGATCAAGTTCGGGGGTGACGAGATGCGTCAGGCCGCCGCGTCCACCAGGACCACCTCGGCATCCTCGACCGCTTGCACGCGGATCGTCTCCACGTCGGCGATCGCGGCACCGTCCCGGGCATCGATTGCGACCCCGTTGACCTCGACCTTGCCCTTGGCCGGGACCAGGTAGGCCCGCCGCTCCGCGCCGAGCGCGTACTCGGCCGTCTCGCCGGCCTTGAGGTTGGCGCCTAGCACCCGCCCGTCGGTGCGGATCGGCAGCGCGTCGGTATCCTCGGCGAAGCCGCTGGCCAGGGTCACGAACCGGCCGGAGCGGTCATCCTTCGGGAAGGGCTTGGCGCCCCAGGACGGCTTGCCGCCCCGCGCATTCGGGATCAGCCAGATTTGGAAGATCCGGGTCGCCTCGGGCTCCAGGTTGTATTCCGAATGGCGGATGCCGGTCCCGGCGCTCATCACCTGGACATCGCCCGCTTCGGTGCGGCCGCGATTGCCCTGGTTGTCCTCGTGGGTGATGGCGCCCTCGCGGACATAGGTGATGATCTCCATGTCGGCATGGGGATGCGGTGGGAAGCCGGTATCCGGCGCGATCGTATCGTCGTTCCAGACCCGGAGCGCGCCCCAGCCCATGCGGCCGGGCTCGTAATAGTCGGCGAAGGAGAAATGATGCTTGGCGTTCAGCCAGCCATGGTTGGCGCCGCCGAGCGAATTGAAGGGCCTGCGTTCGATCATGTTGGATACTCCATCCGGCGGAAGGCACCGGCCCCCGCCCTTGCTCTGATGGACGGTTAGATGGTGTCAAACGGGAATGGGAGTAGATGCCGGGGACGAAACGGATTGTTCACCAGAACCCTCGTCAAGCCCGGCAATGACGATTGCTTTCGACTTCAGCTCTTCTCTTCGTCCGAGGCGGACTGGATGAAGTTCTGCAGGCCCATCAGCTTGATCAGGCCGAGATTGGTCTCCAGCCAGTCGATATGCTCCTCCTCGGATTCGAGGATGTCGACGAAGATCTCGCGGCTGACGAAGTCCTCGACCTTCTCGCAATGGACGATCGCGGCTTTGAGGTCGACCCGCGCCGCCATCTCGAGCTTCAGGTCGCATTCCAGCATCTCCTGCACGTTCTCGCCGATCATCAGCTTGCCGAGATCCTGCAGGTTCGGCACGCCTTCCAGGAACAGGATGCGCTCGATCACCTTGTCGGCATGCTTCATCTCGTCGATCGACTCTTCGTATTCGTGATGGCCGAGCTTCTTCATGCCCCAGTTCTTCAGCATGCGCGCATGCAGGAAATACTGGTTGATGGCCGTCAGCTCGTTCTTCAGCACTTTGTTGAGATGCATCAGGACGGTCTTGTCGCCTTGCATGAGCGGGCTCCTCCGAGACGGTATGGATCCAGGCAGGGTGGCTGGCGAGGCAGGTCGGGTCCGGGATTGTGGCGCCGGTCGGAATCTTTTACGCTCGACAACCGTGGATAACAACCTGTCATTGCCGCGTTGATCGTATGCCTGCCAGCGAGATCATCCGCACCACCTGCCCGCGCGACTGCTACGACGCTTGCGGCATCGCGGTGGCGAAACGCGCCGACGGCAAGATCAAGGTGCTGGGCGATCCCGACCATCCGGTGAGCCGCGGCGCGCTCTGCGGCAAGTGCGCCATCGCCTATAACGGCGCCTGGCTCGATCCCAAGATCCGCCTCGGGCAGCCGTTGAAGCGCGTCGGCGCCAAAGGCGAGGCGCGGTTCGCGCCGGTCTCCTGGGACGAGGCGACCGCCGAGATCGCGTCACGGTTGAAGCCGATCGCCGCGCAGGCCGCCGAGACGATCTGGCACGCCCATTATACCGGCACCTGCTCGCTGATCGCCGGCGGCTTCCCGCAGCGCTTCCTCAACCGTCTCGGCGCCAGCGAGATCGAGCCGGATTCGATCTGCAACGCCGCCGGCCATGCCGCGCTCCAATACATGTACGGCACCAGCGTCGAAGGCTTCGACCCACGCATGGCCAAGGATGCGGCGTCGATCGTGATCTGGGGCGCCAATCCATCCGCCTCGGCGCCGCATCAGCACAAGCACTGGATCCGCGAGACCCAGGCCAAGATCATCGTGGTCGATCCGGTGAAGCATCCGACCGCCGCCGCCGCGCATCTCCATCTGCATCTCTTCCCCGGCAGCGATGCGGCCTTGGCCTTCGCCATCGCCCATGTGCTGCGGCGCGAGGGCAAGATCGACCGCGCCTTCCTCGCCGCGCATGCGATCGGCTGGGA
>DASZYM010000578.1:0-4534 GCA_035545355.1 Dongiaceae bacterium | reverse complement strand
CTACCGCAGCCGGTTCGGCCTCAGGCTGCGCGCGGTCGGCGAGAATCCCGCGGTGGTGGACACCGCCGGCATCTCGGTCACCTGGCTCCGGTATCGCGCGGTGATGCTGAACGGCGTGCTCTGCGGCTTCGCCGGCGCCTTTCTCTCGATCGCGCAGAATGCCGGCTTCCAGCGCGACATGACCGCGGGCAAGGGCTTCATCGCCTTGGCCGCGATGATCTTCGGCAAGTGGCGGCCGCTGCCGGCTTTGCTCGCCTGCCTGCTGTTTGGCTTCCTCGATGCGGGATCGAGCCGGCTGCAGGGCGTGCCGGTCTTCGGCGTGCAGATCCCGGTGCAGATCTTCCAGGCCTTGCCCTATGTGCTGACCGTGGTGCTGCTCGCCGGCTTCATCGGCAAGGCGATCCCGCCGCGGGCGATCGGCCGGCCCTATGTCAAGGAGCGCTGATGGCCAAGTCGTCCATGGCGCGGCTGGTCGAGGCGGCGAAGAACGCACGCGCCCAGGCGCATGCGCCCTATTCCAAGTTCAAGGTCGGCGCCGCGATCCTGGCCGATGACGGCAGGATCTACAGCGGCTGCAATGTCGAGAACGCCGCCTATCCCAACGGCGTCTGCGCCGAGACCTCGGCGATCTCCGCCATGGTGCTGGGCGGCGGCAAGCGGATCCGCGAGATCGCGGTGATCGGCAGCGGGCGGAACCTGGTGACGCCCTGCGGCGGCTGCCGCCAGCGCATCGCCGAGTTCGCCACCGCCGATACGCCGGTCCATATCTGCGGCCCACAAGGCCCGCGCGCGCATTTCACCATCGGCGAATTGCTGCCGGAGAGCTTCGGCATGCTGAACCTCCGGCAGAAGTGACCATGCTCGACAAGCTCCTCGAAGGCATCCCGCAGCAGATCCGCGGCTTCCGCGCGCAGGTGGGCCTGATCCTCGGCTCCGGCCTCGGCCCGTTCGCCGACCTGATCGACCGCGCCCAGGTCGTCTCCTATACCGACCTGCCCGGCTTCCCGCGCAGCGGCGTGGTCGGCCATGCGGGGAAGCTGATCCTGGGCTGGATCGGCCCGACCCCGGTCGCGGCCTTGCAGGGCCGCGCGCATTACTACGAGCACGGCAACCCGGCGGCGATGAAGGCGCCGATCGAGACGCTCGCCGCCCTGGGCTGCAAGGCGGTGATCGTCACCAATGCCGGCGGCAGCCTCACGCCGGACATCCCGGCGGGATCGGTGGCGATGATCACCGACCACATCAACTTCGCCCAGGTCTCGCCGCTGTTCGGCGAGACCGGCACCAAGCGCTTCATCGACATGGTCGATGCCTACGATCCCGAGATGCGCATCGAGTTCGCGGCGCTCGCGCGCCGGCTCAATCTCGATCTCCGGCAAGGCGTCTATGTCTGGTATAGCGGCCCGCAATTCGAGACGCCGGCGGAAGTGCGCGCCGGCCGCGCCTTGGGCGGCGACATCGCCGGCATGTCGACGGTGCCGGACGTGATCCTGGCGCGCTATTGCGGCCTCAAGGTCGCGGGCTTCAGCATCATCACCAATCTCGGCGCCGGCCTCTCCGACGAGAAGCTCAGCCACGAGCACACGATGGTCAAGGCCCGTGCCGCCGCCGACAAGCTGTTCGACCTGCTCCAGACCTACGTTTCCGAATATGGTGGTTGATATGCGCCTGATCTTCCTTGCCGCCGCTTTGCTCTGCGCGGCGCCGGCTTTCGCCCAGCAGAACGGCTCGCGGCCGGTCGAGACCTCGACACCGTGGAACCCGGAGGAGGTCCCCGCCCAGACCTCGTTCGATTTCGGCGGCACGACCGAGCCGACCCTGGTCTGTGCCCCGAACAAGTATTGCGGCCTCGCCCTCGAGACCGGCGAGACCGTGCAATCGGCCGATGCCGACGAGGACCACTGGTCGGTGACGCCGACGGTCTACGGCGCCGGCAAGCTCGCGAAGCCGGTGATCCTGATCTCGCCCTTCGCCGCCGGCCTGACCGACGAGCTCGTCATCACCAGCACCTCGGCCCAGCAGAAGCCGCGCACCTACAAGGTGAAGCTGGTCAGCACCGCCGACAAATGGACCCAGCTCGCGACCTTCCGCTACCCGATGGGGGAGTAGCGGCGCTCTACGCTGCCCGGCGCTTCAGCGTCGATGGCAACGTCACCGCGATGCGGGTGCCGGCACGGGGCGTGCTTTCGATGGTGAGCTTTCCGCCATGGAGCTCGACCAGGCCCTTGGCGAGCGGCAGGCCGAGGCCGGTGCCCTGGTGGTGGCGGGTCAGCGCGTTCTCGACCTGACCGAAGGGCTGCAGCGCGATCTCGATCTCCTGCGGCGTCATGCCGATCCCGGTATCGGCGATGTCGAACTCGACCTCGCCGTCCTCCCGGACGTGGACGCCGATCGTGACCCGGCCGCCCTCCGGCGTGTACTTGACCGCGTTGGTCAGAAGGTTCAGCAGCACCTGCTTCAGGCGCAGCGCATCGGCCTCCAGCCGGACCGGCGCCGCCGGAAGCTCGGCGACGACGCGCACATGCGCCTCGCGCGCCTTGCCCTCGACCAGCCGCGTGCAGGCTTCGACGATCTCCGCCGCCTCGACGGCCTCGGGGCGGATGTCGAGCTTGCCGTGCTCCAGGCGCGAGAGGTCCAGCAGGTCGTCGATGATGCCCAGCAGCAGGCGTCCGCTGGCATAGATGTCGCGCGCGTAGTCGCTGTAGCGCGGATCGCCGGCCGGGCCGAACAGCTCGCCGCCGATCACCTCGGAGAAGCCGAGGATCGCGTTCAGCGGCGTGCGCAATTCATGGCTCATATTGGCGAGGAACTGGCTCTTGGTACGGCTCGCGGCCTCGGCGGCCTCCATGTGCTTGCGCAATTCGTCGGCGCTGCGCTTCAGGTCGGTGACGTCGCGGCCGATGCCGAGCAGCAGGTCCTCGTCCTCGAAATGAATGACGTCGATCGAATAGATGAAGTCCCGGACCTCCCCATCGGGCGCCCGCACCTGGCTCGGGATGCCGCGCACGAAGCCGTCGCGCTTCAGCGCTTCCACCATCCGCGGGCGGAAGGACGCGTCCTTCCAGAAGCCGATCTCCACGGCGGTACGGCCGATGACATCGGAGCGGCGCCAGCCGAGCGCCTTCAGGAAGCTCTCGTTGACATCGACATAGCGGCCCTCGGACATGGTGGTGAGGCTGATCGGATCCGGGCTTGCCCGGAACACGGTGCTCAGCAGCTTCTCCGAGCGGCGCTGCGCCTCCTCGATCCTCTTGCGGATCGTGATGTCGGTCATCGTCACCAGGCTGGCCGGCGCGTTGCCGAGCACGATGCGCGAGGCATAGCAATCGACCCAGATGGTCTCGCCCTGCTTGTTGCAAATGCGCGCCTCGTAATGCGGCAGGAAGTTGGCGCCGGCGATGCGGGCCGCGACCTGGCCGGCGACGAAGGCCTGGTCCTCGGGATGCGCCACGGCAATGCTGTCGGGCAGCGCCATCGCCTCTTCCCGGCTCTCCAGCCCGACCAGGCGCACGAAGGACTGGTTGACGTAAAGCGGGGCCGCGCCGCGATGGATCAGGATCGCCTGGGGCGAATGGTCGAGGATCGCGCCGAGCTGGCCGGTCGTCGTTTCCGCGGCGCGCAGGCGGGTGACCTCGGCTTCCAGCTCGCGAATCCGGGCCTCGGCGCTCTGCCGCGGGATATCGTCGATCGTCATGCTCATCCCGGCGGCGTGCCGCCATGCCCTTGAAATCCGGCCGGGAATTGGTCCGTATCCTGCAATCTAGGCGGAAAGTCTATCGAAAGCCTTAACCGGCCCGCATCCGCTCAGGGCCGGCTGGACCAGGGCGTGACCGTTCCGACGATGGTGACCGGCCGGTCGCCCGCCAAGGCGCGGCCGACGCCCGCGCTGATCTCGGCATTCGAGAGCCAGCGCGCAGCGTCCCGCTCGATCGCGAAGCCGAGCACCGCCAAGCGCAAGGCCGGTCGGTCGAGCGGCGCGAAGGCGCTCTGCCAGCGTGTCAGGAGATCGGGCCGGGACGGATCGGCGGAGGCGCTGCCCAGGACCTGGCAATAGATGTCGCGCACGCGCCGCGCGATCCCGAGCGCGCGGTCGAGATCGTCGTCATGCATCCAGGCGACGCAGCGGGCGATCGGGCCGGTCTCCGCGGCGCACCGCGCGAGCCCATCCGCCAGCGCCTCCGGATCCCGATAATCGAGCGCGAGCGGATGGATGCCGGGTCCCGCGAGCTGCTGCAGGCGCGCGCGGCCGCGGGCGATCACGGTGACCTGCCGCCCCTGCGCCGCGAGCTGCCGCACCAGGCCGGCCAGCATGCCGCTGCCGCCGATGACGAGGTCGTGTTCCATCCGATTGACCGTCCAGGACCGAGCCGCTAGGTCTAATCCATGCTCCCGCAGGAAATCATCCGCAAGAAGCGCGACGGCGGCACGCTCGACGAGGCCGAGATCCGGTTTCTGATCGGCGGCCTCACCTCGGGCGCGGTCTCGGAAGGACAGGTCGCGGCCTTCGCCATGGCGGTGTTCTTCCGCGGCATGA
>DASZYM010000577.1:0-6637 GCA_035545355.1 Dongiaceae bacterium | reverse complement strand
GGTGATGTCCCAGATCGCCTTGCCGAAGGCGCGGCACTTCTTCATGTACTCGGCATAGGCGGCGGTATCGTCGACATCCGGGAGCTGGCCCCAGCAATCGAACTCGTTGCGGTTGATGACGCCCTTGGCGCCCAACTGCATGACGAAGTCGCGCTTCGATTCATCGGAGATCACGCCGATCGCATTGGCGCCGGCCGTCGAGATGAGCTGCACCGCCATCGAGCCCAGGCCGCCCGAGGCGCCCCAGACCAGCACGTTGTGACCGGGGCGCAGGATATGCGGGCGATGGCCGAACAGCATGCGATAGGCGGTCGCGAGCGTCAGCGTGTAGCAGGCGCTCTCTTCCCAGGTGAGATGCTTCGGCCGCGCCATGAGCTGGCGCGCCTGCACCCGGCAGAATTGCGCGAAGGATCCGTCCGGCGTCTCGTAGCCCCAGATGCGCTGCGAGGGCGAGAACATCGGGTCGCCGCCATTGCACTCCTCGTCGTCGCCGTCGTCCTGGTTGCAATGGACCACGACCTCGTCGCCGACCTTCCAGCGCTTGACCTTGGAGCCCACCGCCCAGACCACGCCGGCCGCATCGGAGCCGGCGATGTGATAGGGCGCCTTGTGCACGTCGAAGGGCGAGATCGGCTTGCCCAGGCCGGCCCAGACGCCGTTGTAGTTGACGCCCGCCGCCATCACCATGACGACGACCTCGTCGGCTTCCGGCTCCGGCGTCGGCACGATCTCGACCTGCATCGACTGGTCCGGCGGGCCGTGGCGCTCGCGGCGGATCGCCCAGGCATACATCTTTTCCGGCAGGTGCCCGAGCGGCGGGATCTCGCCCAGCTCGTACAGTGCTTTCGGCCCGCCGTTCCTGGGCTTGGGGGAAAGGGGGATGACAGCCGCATTCTCGGTCATGATCGGGCGCCTCGCCTGCCTTGAAGTAATTCGCACCTGCGAACAACGCGATCCTGCCTTCGCGGTTGCAACACGGTCAAGAGGATTCGCTATTAAACTGTCTTGATCGGCGATAAAATCGTAAGTTAATTACGGATGTCGGCGAGATCGGGACATAAAAAGCTTCGTCCCATCATCCCCGTAGAACCGTCCTGCAGCCGATACAAACGCAGCCAAAGAAAAACGCCCGGCCGAGACCGGGCGTCAGGGGAGGCATCGCCTCATTCGAGGGAGCTCCGGCTCCGTGGGTGGGGGGAGACCGGGCCGGAAGCTCCACCGGCGCTTTGGCAGAGACGGTCGGGGGTCCGTCAAAGCCGCGCTTTTGCTTATTCCGTCAAACCTCCTCCTCAGCGGTGATTGCAGCACAGCGCGCCGACACCGGCACCCGCTGCGCCACCGATCAGGGCGCCGGCGATCGGCGCACCCGTTAGAAGTCCGATACCTGCGCCGCCCGCGGCGCCGATGGCGCCACCGGAAAGCGTACGTTGCTCCTGGCCGGACATGCCCGAGCAGCCGGCCGTCGTCAGGGCCGCCACGAGGGCGAGCCCAGCCATCAGCCTTTTCATTTCAAGCTCCCGTCAGTTTGGCCCGGCACCCCGACTCAAATCACGTGGGTGCCTCATGCCTGGAAAAACGAACCAGCCGGGGAAAAGTTCGCCGATTCGGACAATTTTGTTGCCTCGAACCGGCGAACGGAGAGCTTCCTTACAGCCGGAACTGCAGCGACACCGCAGGCGCCGGAGCGACATAGACCGGCGGCGGAGGGGCGTAGTAAGCCGGCGGCGGCGCGTAGTAGGCCGGCGGCGGAGGCGGCGCGTAATAAACCGGCGGAGGCGGTGCATAGTAGTAGCCCGGGCCGACGATCACGGCGCCGCGGCCCCAGCCGCCGCCATGCCAGGGGTCGTGACGCCAAGGATCCGCCTGCGCGGCACCGATCGTCGCCGCGGACAGGGCGATGCCGGCGATCAACGCGGCGGCAGCCTTCTTCAATCCGTTCTGGCGAAACATGTTCTTTCTCCTCACTGTCGGGACCGAGCCCCGCCCCGCGCGGGCCGCGCTTCTTTCGAATCGCGGTTTCGATCCTGCAAATACTAACGCTCGAGATAGCGAAACCCGTTCACCCCGGTGCTCAATTCGCCGTGAGTCCGGATTTGGCTTGGATATATTTTCCCATAAAGTCAATTTATGTCGCATAAACATCCAATTATGTCACATACATAGGCTTGACCCCGCCAACCCGAACCAATAGTGATTTGTGTCAAATCACAGAATGGATGGGGGTCATGTCGGTCAAGCGAAACGCCGTTTCTGCCGCGCTGGTCGCGTCGGCTCTGGTTGTCGCGGGCTTTGCGGGGACGTCCTCCGCCTGGGCGACGCCGGTCACCCTGGTCGATCACGGCAGCTACACGACGGATACCGCGACCAATCTCAACTGGCTCGATCTCTCCGCCACCCATGGCCTCAGCTATAACCAGGTCATGGCGAATAGCGGCGTCAATTACATCGCCGAGGGCTGGCGCTACGCGACCTCCTCGGAACTGGGCACCTTGTTCACCGATGCGGGCGGCAGCGGCACCTATCCCGAACTGGCGACCAGCTATACGACCTTCGATGCGAACTCGACCCTGGTCACGGTGCAAACGCTTTCCAATCTGCTCGGCTGGAGCTTCGATCCCAGCTACACCTCTTATGTCGCGTTCCTTGCCGATGCGGCGCCGGGCGGCCAGCAGGCCCTCGGCTTGTTCTCCGAGTCCTATTATCCGTTCCCCAGCCCCGGCATTTATCAGGGCCAGTTACGGACCGCCGGCGGCAGCGCCAGCCCCGATCAGACGACGTATTACTCATCCTTCCTGGTGCGGAGCAATGTCGCGACCACGCCGCTGCCGGCCAGCGCCGTGATGTTCGTGACCGCGCTCGGCCTGCTCGGTGCGTTCGGCCTGCGGAAGCGGAGAGGCGATGCGTAGACCGGCGCGGCCCGGACCGTCGCGCGCTTTCCATCAGGTTGACTTTCGGCCGTCGGCGTGGATACTGCGGCCAACTTCGTGGCGATTTGAGCTCGGCTTGCGGCCACGTAAAACAAGCAGCTAAAAGGGTCTGGGACACGCATTTTGCACCTCGACCTTCCGGGTCGAGGTGTTTTTGTTCCAGCGAGGTCTTGCAAATGGCAAACAAACGCGAAATCAAAAAGCAGTGGCGTCCGGCAACGCGGCTGGTCCATGCCGGTCAGACGCGCTCGTCCTTCAAGGAGACGGCGGAAGCCGTCTACATGACGTCGGGCTATATCTATGAGAGCGCGGAGGAGGCCGAAGGCGCCTTCAACAACACGCAGCCGCGCTTCGTCTATTCCCGCTTCGGCAATCCGACCGTCGCCATGTTCGAAGAGCGCATGGCCGATCTCGAAGGCGCCGAGGCCGCGCGCGCGACGGCGAGCGGCATGGCCGCCGTCTTCGCGGCACTCGCCTGCCAGGTGAAGGCCGGCGACCGCATCGTTTCATCCGACGCCTTGTTCGGCTCGTGTCAGTACATCCAGGCCGAGATCCTGTCCAAATGGGGCGTCGAGACCGAGTTCGTCGATGGCCGCGACAACGCCGCCTGGGCGAAGGCCCTGAGCAAGCCGACCAAGGTCGTGTTCCTGGAGACGCCGAGCAATCCGGGCCTGCGCCTGGTCGATCTCAAGACCGTCGCCGAGCTCGCGCACAAAGCCGGCGCGACCGTCGTGGTCGATAATGTCTTCGCGACGCCGCTATTGCAGCAGCCGCTCCGGCTCGGCGCCGACGTGGTGGTCTATTCGGCGACCAAGCATATCGACGGCCAGGGGCGGTCGCTCGGCGGCGTCGTCCTCGGCACGCAGAAGTTCATTCTCGAGACCTTGCAGCCCTTCCTGCGCCATACCGGCCCGTCCTTGAGTCCGATGAATGCCTGGATCCTGCTGAAGGGTCTGGAGACGCTCGACATCCGCGTCGCGCATCAGTCGAAGAGCGCGGAGACCATCGCCAAGGCGCTCGAAGGCAATCCCAAGCTGTCGCAGGTGCTCTATCCGACCCTGAAGAGCTTCCCGCAGCACGAGCTCGCCGCCAGGCAGATGAGCTCGGGCGGCACCATGGTCGCCTTCAGCGTGAAGGGCGGCAAGCCGGCGGCGTTCAATTTCCTCAATGCGCTGAGCCTGGTGTTGATCTCCAACAATCTCGGGGATTCCAAATCGCTGGCGACGCATCCGGCGACCACGACGCATCAGCGCCTGACGCCAGCGCAGCGCGCGGCGCAGGGCATCGACGACGGATTGATCCGGGTCTCGATCGGCCTGGAAGATCCGCGCGACATCCTCGAAGACATCGAGCGCGCGCTCAGCCTCGCCTGACAGGGGTAGCCGCCGGCTGGCTAAGCCGCGCGGATGCCTTCCAGGAAGCGGCTGACGTCGCCGCGCAGCGCGTCCGATTGCCGGGCGAGCTGCTCGGCTGCGGAGAGGACTTGGCCCGCCGCCGTGCCGGTCTCGTCGGCCGAGGCGTTGACGCCCTGGACGTTGTTGGCGACCTCTTGCGTGCCGGCGGCGGCCTGCTGGACGTTGCGCGCGATCTCCTGGGTCGCGGAGCCCTGCTCCTCGACCGCGGCCGAGATCGACGACGAGATCTCGTTGATCTTGCCGATCACGCCGGTGATGGCGCGGATCGAGTCCACCGAGCCCTGGGTGGCGTTCTGGATCGCCTGGATCTGGCCGGTGATCTCTTCCGTCGCCTTGGCGGTCTGCGTGGCGAGGCTCTTCACCTCCGAGGCCACGACCGCGAAGCCCTTTCCGGCCTCGCCGGCGCGCGCCGCCTCGATCGTGGCGTTGAGCGCGAGCAGGTTGGTCTGGCCGGCGATGTCGCTGATCAGGCGCACCACGTCGCCGATCTTCTCCACCGCCTTCACCAGGCCCTGGACCTGATCGTCGGTCTGGCCCGCCATGGTGACCGCCTCGCCGGTGATCTGCGTCGCCTGGCTGAGCTGACGGCTGATCTCCTGGATCGAGGCGGAGAGCTCCTCGCCGGCCGAGGCGACGGTCTGCACGTTGGAGGACGCTTCCTCGGTCGCCGCCGAGACCGCCTGCGCCTGATGCGCGGTGCGCTCGGCGATGCTGGTCATCGACTGCGCGGTCGCCTGCAGCTCGACGGTCGCGCCGGCGACCTGCTCGAGCACGCTCGCCATCTGGTGATCGAAGCCCTGGATCAGGCCTTCGATATGCTGCTGGCGCTGCTCGCGCTCGGCCTGGGCCTCCGCGCGTTCGGCCTGCATCCGCTGATTGGCGATGCCGTTCTCCTTGAAGACCAGGACCGCGCGCGCCATCTCGCCGATCTCGTCGCGGCGCTCGCCGCCATCGACGGCGCGCGAGAAGTCGGATTGCGCCAGGCCGCTCATCGTGCCGGTCAGGCGGCGGATCGGCCCGGCGATGAAGCGCTTCGACACCAGGATCGACGCGACCAGGCCGAGCAGGATCGCGACCACGATCACGCCGATCATCACCACGATGCGCACGCGGTAGAAGTCGTGCAGCTCCTGGGCGATGGCGGAAATCTGCTCCTGGTTGCGCTTGGCGAGCGCCGCGACCGACTTGCCGAGGGCGGTGCGGTTGGCGCGGTTCTCGTCGTTGTTGCCGTAGGCATTGGCGCCGGCGATGTCGCCCTGCGTGCCCATGTCGGCCAGCTTGGCGCGGAAGTCGAGGAAGCTGGCGACGTTGGCCTGGGCGTCGGTGAAGGACTTGTCGCCGTCGGGCACCAGGCCGGCCCATTCGTTCATGGTCGCGCGCATGTCGCCCAGCGACTTGGTGATGCCGTCGGCGAACTTCTTGCCGTCATCGGCGCCCTTGGACATGTAGACGCCGCGGGAATCCATCACCACGGCGTAGATCTGGCCGTTGACGCGCTCGCCCAGGATCGAGCGGTTGGCGCGGTTCTCCATCTCGTGGAGCAGCGCCTCGGAGCGCAGCAGCGTTTGCAGGGCAACGCCGCCGATCGCAGCGGCGCAGATGATCAGGACTGCGGCAACCAGCATGACCTTGCTGCCGATCTTCAGGTTGGCGATCCAACGCATTGAGAGAATCTCCGATGGCTTAATTTCCTAGGCCACATGCTCGGGTATGCGAATTAAGCCATCGTAAATAACAGCCGGAATTTTGCGCGGTACAACCGGACCGAGCGTTCATTGATCCATATCAACGGCTTACCCCTCCTGACGTAATGTCGCAGGCGTTGCGGCCTGCGGTCTTGGCGGCCAAGACGTTGCATCCGGCCCGGCGCGGCGGCCTTCTTTCCAAGGCCTTGCTGTGCGGATTGCGGCACGGCAGTATATTGCACTGCACAATAAGAAACCGACGCAGCTCGGGAGTCCTTGGGGAGCGACGATGACGGATCAGAAGCGGGACCAGCCCTGGCTCTTCCGGACCTATTCGGGCCATAGCTCGGCCCAGGCCTCCAACGCGCTCTATCGCACCAATCTGCAGCGCGGCCAGACCGGCTTGTCCGTCGCCTTCGATCTGCCGACCCAGACCGGCTATGACGCCGATCACCCGCTGGCCAAGGGTGAGGTCGGCAAGGTCGGCGTGCCGATCTCCCATCTGGGCGACATGCTGGCCTTGTTCGAGGGCCTGCCGCTCGACCGCATGAACACGTCGATGACGATCAATGCGACCGCGCCCTGGCTGCTGGCGCTCTATATCGCCGCG
>DASZYM010000576.1:0-11102 GCA_035545355.1 Dongiaceae bacterium | reverse complement strand
TCCGAGCATCATGGACCTGCCGGAGGCGCCCGATGCGACCTTCATCGCGGTTCCCCGCGAGCCGACCATCGAAATCCTGAAGCAGCTTTCGGCGCGGGGCGCCGGCGGCGCCATCTGCTATGCGGCCGGCTATGCCGAAGTCGGCGGCGAGGGCGTCGGCCTGCAGGCGCAGTTGATCGAGGCGGCGGGCGACCTCGCCATGGTCGGCCCGAATTGCTACGGCATCCTCAACTATCTCGACGACATCGCGCTCTGGCCTACGGGACATAACGGGCGTCGGGTCGAAACCGGCTGCGCCTTCATCGGCCAGAGCGGCAACATCGCGCTCAACGTCACGGCGAACGACCGCTCGGTGCCCTTCGCCTATGTGATCAGCTCGGGCAATCAGGTCATCCTCTCGGTCGCCGATTTCGTCGAGGCCCTGGCGGACGATCCCAAGGTCTCCGCGATCGGCGTCTATATCGAGGCGATCAATGACGTCGCCGCCTTCAGCCGCGCGGCGGCGAAGACCATGCAGGCGGGCAAGCCGCTGGTGGCGCTGAAGGCCGGCAAGTCCGAGCTCGGCGCCAAGCTCGCCATGAGCCATACCAGCTCCTTGGCCGGCAGCGACCGCATGTACGACGCGTTGTTCGACCGTCTCGGTATCATCCGCGTCGAAACCCTGCCGGAGCTGATGGAGACGATCAAATTCGTCTCGGTCGCCGGCCTGCCCAAGGGCAATCGCCTCGCCATATTCACCTGCTCGGGCGGCGACGGCCTGATGACCGCCGACATCGCCGAGGCGATCGACCTGCCGCTGCCCCAGCACAGCCCGGCCCAGGTCGCCGATCTCAGGACCCAGCTCCCGAACTTCGCGACGATCTCCAATCCGCTCGACTACAATACCTCGCTCTGGGGCCATGAGGATCTGCTGACCCGCTGCTTCGGCACGGTGATGGCGGGCGATTTCGACGCCGGCATGCTGGTGATCGACTATGCGACCGACGGCGAGGCGAGCGAGGTCGCCTGGGATGCCTCGGTCAAATCGATCATCAATGCCTGCAAGCGGAACGGAAAGCTGCCGATGGTCACGGCGACCCTCCCCGAACTGCTGCCGGCGCGGGTGCGCGAGATGATGATCGCCGGTGGTGGCGCGCCGATGCAGGGCCTGCCCGAGGCTCTCAGGGCCTTTGCCGCCACCGAGCGCTTCGCCCGCAAGCGCGATGCCCTGGCGGGCAGCAACGCTCTTGATGCCATGATCCTGCCGTCGCTGCCGAAACGCAGCGGCAAGAGCCGGATGCTCTCGGAACATGGCGCCAAATCCGCGTTGAACCGGCAGGGCTTGGCCGTGCCGGAGAGCCGCGTCGTATCGCCGGCCGATGCCGCCGCGGCGGCGGCCGAGCTCGGCTTCCCGGTGGTGCTGAAAGTCGCAGCGCCGATCATCGCCCATAAGACCGAGGCGGGGGCCGTCGCCGTCAACCTCAAATCGGCGACCGAGGTCGCGGCGGCGCTGGAGAAGATGAAGGCGTCCGTCGCGAAGCACCAGGCCAGGACCGTCATCGAGAAGGTGCTGATCGAGAAGATGGTCTCGGGCGTGGTGGCCGAGCTCATCGTCGGCGTGAAGCGCGATCCGCAATTCGGCCTGGCGCTGGTCGTGGGCGCCGGCGGCATCCTGGTGGAGATGGTGCAGGATTCTGCCTTGCTGCTGCTGCCGACCGACCGTGCCGCGATCGAACGCGCGGTCCGCGGCCTGAAGATCGCCAAGGTCCTGCAGGGCTATCGCGGCAAGCCCGCCGGCGATATCGCCGCCGCGGTCGATGCGATCGCCGCGGTCGCGCGCTATGCCGAAGCCAATCGCGACGACCTGCTCGAGCTCGACGTCAATCCGCTGATGGTCTTGGAGAACGGCGCCGTCGCCGTCGACGCGCTGGTCGTGCTGGCCGAGAGCTGATCGATCAGCGCTTCTTCGCGCCCTGGAGCCGCATGATGGACTTCAGATAGTCCGGATTGATCTGCCAGCGCTCGACCAGCTTCTTGGCGGTCTCGGTGTTGAGCTTGTCGAACAGCTCCAGCGACCGGGACATCAGATAGGGGTCGCGGGTCATCGGATCGTTCCGCGTCCGCTGCAGCAGCATGAACAGGTTGACGAAGTTGGTGCGGTCGATCGAGGCCGCGCGGCAGGCGGCGACCAGGCCTTCGCCCGACGAGCCGTAGATGAGCTTCCGCGCCAGGATCGGCTTCAACCCGATCCGCTGGGCGAGCATGGCCTCGAAGAGCGGGGTCTCGCCGCGCCGCAAGGTTTCGACGATGATATCGGGCGTCAGGTCGTCACGTTCGTGGAGTTGCCGGGCGAGATTGACCGCCGGCTCGTCCGGCGTGGCCGGGTGACCCTGGGCCGTCTGCTGGGCGATAGCGGCGATGGCGAGGTCGAGCTCGACGGCATCGACGGCGAAATTCTGGACGATGAAGTGCCGCAGCGCCGCCGAGACCCAGTAGTACATCTTCTTGGCCAGATCGGGCGGCAGGTCGGAGCGGCGAAGCAGGGGCTCCTGATAGGCATCGACCGCCTTCGACTGGTCGACCAGATAGGCCATGGTCGCCGCCGAGATCTTGGCGCCGTGATTCTCCAGCAGCGCCTTGATCACGTCGACGGAATTGGTCGCCACCAGCGTATCGCAGACCGGCTCGCTGACCGCGCGGCGCATGGCGATGGCGAGGCGATGGCTGATCGTGCGGTGGCGGACGATCTCCATCAGGTCGTCGTCTTCCAGCAGCGTGCTGTTCAGCAGGATCGGCGAGGCGATGTCGAACTCGTCGTTGGCCAGCAGCGCGGTGACTTCGCGCGGCGCGTTCGGCGAGGCGGCGAGCTTCTCGGCCAGCGCCTTGCGCACCGGGCGCGCCACGTCCTGGATCAGCTTCTTCAGGATGTCGTTGACCAGCGCGCGCTCGTGCAGCGTCAGCACGCGGCTGCGGTCACCCATCATCTCGCCGATCGCGCTGACGAGCTGGCTGCGCCCCACCGTCGAGCGGTCATGCGCGAGGGTGAAAAGGTTACGAACGTCGGTCGCGATGGCGGACATATCGGAGATGACGCTCAAGAATGCCTTCCCATCGGCGGGATCGGGCCCCAAGGCACCCACGTCCCGCTGAACTTGACTCATCGGTCAAAAGGCTAGGCGAGCATCGGTTAGCAAAGCATTAAACCGTAAGGCTAACCAATTGAGCGGAGATAGCCGCCCCGGTGTGCGTCGCCGCCTCAACCGCTGCGGGAGAGACTATTCCGGACGGACCACGTCAGGTTTTCCGTCATAATCGTAGTCCATGCCGATCGCGTCGGTCTTGCCGTCCTCGTTCTCGTCGATTTCCCAGACGTCGCATTCGCCCTTGGACCGGTCGCCATAGATGATCTTCGCCTCGGGCTTGCCGTCCTCGTTGCGATCGACCAGGCCGTAATCGGCCTTGCCGTCGCCGTCGCTATCGACCAGGAACAGGTCCGGCTTGCCGTCCTTGTCCATGTCCACGCCCCAGCGGTCCGGCTTGCCGTCGCCGTTATCGTCATAGGTCCAGGTCTGGTAATTGGCGTTGGTCGTCGATGCGGTGGATTGGACCTTGGCGCTCTGCGGCTGGGCGCCGGTATCCTCGCTGGTGGCGACCATCGTGCCGTCCGCCAGACGGTCGCCGGTCATCTTCATCACCCGCGTCACCTCGTCGACCGAGACCGCGTAGTTGAGCCCCTGGGCGCTGGAATCGACGAAGCTGTTGATGCCGATCAGCCGCCCTTCGTCGTCCAGCAGCGGCCCGCCGGAATTGCCCGGATTGATCGGCGTCTGGGTCTGGATCACATCGGCGGTGTGGTCGTAATGGGAATCGTACCAGCCGTATTTCGGCCGGATCTGGCTGACATAGCCGCGGGTATAGCTCCAGAACTCGCCATGCGGATGGCCGATCGCGTTCACTTCCTCGCCGACCTCGACGGTCGAGGGATCGCCGAGGGTCACCAGCGTCATGTTGGCCGGCGGGTTCTTGATGCGGATCAGCGCCAGGTCGGCGATCACGTCCACGCGCTCGACGGTCGCGTCATAGGCCTTGGCGCTTTCGACATCGACGCCCGGCGGCGGCATGAAGATGACCGAGACCGTGTCCGCGCCGGCGACCACGTGATGGTTGGTGATGATGAGGCCGCTCTGGTCCAGCACGGCGCCGGCACCGATGAAATCGCCGTTGACCACCAGCACGACGCCGGGTGCCACTTTCTTGAACACGTCGGAGCCGATGCTGCGGCTGTTGGCCGAGGCGGCCGGCGCCTGTTCCATGGTCTTCGAAACCGCCTCGGACTTGGCGACGACGTCGGGCGCCTGGGCATATTGGCTGAGATCGACCCCGCCGGCGGAGCTGGCCTGGCTCGAGCTGCCCAAGGTCAGGTTGCCGACCTGCTCCGGCGTCGATTGCACGATGCGATAGGCGACCGCGGCGATCTGGGTGCCGGCGGCATCCTCGGCGATCATGCGTTCCTCGCCGTTGCCGCTGGAGATCTGGTACCAGTTGCCGGGATCCTCCGGCAGCCGCTTGGTCTCGCCGGCCTTGAGCGCCAGGTTCTGCGCCAGCATGGCCGGCTGGCCGTCGCTCGGCAGGTAGCGGATGTTGATGGTGGCATCGGCGGTCGCCTTCACCACCAGCGCGATCTGACTGCCGAGGGTCAGCGGATCGCCCGGATCGAGCGCGATCGGCCGCGCATCGCTGCTGGCGTTCCGCGGCTGGACGATGACCTTGAGCTGGACGGCAGGATCGGCCAGCGCGGAGACGCAGGCCAGGCTCAGCGCCGCGGCAAGCACGGCTCCCAACAACGCATGCAAGCGGACCATCGCGACCTCCCCGGGCAGATGGTCCGATTCTGCGTCAGACCGGGTGGAGTCGGAAAGAGGGGATGCGTCGAAAGCCCGCGTTCGGCTTGACCTGCCGGTGTGCGCCCTTGGTTTATTGGGGTGGGTTTGCGCTCAGACGCCGATCTTGCCGCCGAGCTCGTCCTCGATATGGATGCGGATGATGTCGTCGAACGAGCTCTCCGCCTTGAAGCCCAAAGCGAGCGCCCGCTGCGGATCGAAATTGCGCGGCCAGCCGGCGACGATCTTGGCGATCGTGGCGTCCGGCTCGCGGCGGATCAGCTTCATCGCTTTGTCACCGCCGAAGCGCTTCAGCGCTTCGAGCTGCTCGCCGACCGTGGCCGAAAGGCCCGGCATGTTGAGGTTGCGCCGGGGCCCGAGCTTCGCGGTATCGATCGTCGCGGCATGGATCAGGAACCCGACCGCGGCCCGCGGGCTGGCATGCCAGTGCCGCACGTCCTCGTTGACCGGCAAGACCGCTTCGTGGCCCGACAAGGGCTCGCGCAGGATGTTGGAGAAGAAGCCCGATGCCGCCTTGTTCGGCTTGCCGGGGCGGATGCAGATGGTCGGCAGGCGGATGCCGATCCCGTCGAAGAAGCCTTTCCGGGAATAATCCGAGAGCAGCAGCTCGTCGATCGCCTTCTGCGCGCCGTAGGAGGTGAGGGGCGCACAGAGGAACTCGTCGCTGATCTTGTCGGGGAAGGGCGCCCCGAAGACCGCGATCGAGGAGGTGAACACCACGCGGGGATTGTAGGCCTGCTTCAAGCCCTCCTGCCGGATCGCCTCGAACAGCGCGCGGGTGCTGTCGAGATTGATCCGGTAGCCTTTGTCGAAATCCGCCTCGGCCTCGCCGGAGACGATGGCGGCCAGATGGAAGATCGTATCGGGCCGCGCCGCGACCAGCTTCGCCGCGGCGCCCGGCTGGGAGAGGTCGCTCTGCAGCGCGGCGGCCTTGCCCTTGAACTTGGCCGGGGCGGCCGGCTCGATCACGTCGGTGAGCGTCAGACGGGTGATTTCCTTGCTGCCGAGCGAGCCTTCGGCGACCAGGCGGTCGGTCAGTTTGCGGCCGATCATCCCGGCCGCACCGATAATCATGATGTGCATGTGCGCTTGAACCCTGGAATGGACAGGCAAAATCGTTAACAGGCAAGCGCCCGCACTGCAACGGGCGATGTTGCAGTGTTGGTTTATCCCCCTGAGCGAGGCAGCCGCGATCCTGGCGGCCGATTTCGATCGGCCGATCCAGCGCTCGGACCGGCCGATCATGACGAACGAACCTACTGCAACGCGTTGCTCAGATCCCCCAGCGGCGGCGAGCCGGCCGCGGCCAGGGCCTTGTCCCGCTCGGTGATGCCGGGCAGGGCGGGCAGCTCATACCGGGTCATCAGGAAGCGGATGATCGACGAGGTGTCGTATTCGGTGTGATCGACGAAGCCCTTCTTCACCGTTGGGCCGATGATCAGCGCCGGGATCCGCGTGCCGGGGCCCCAGCGATCCGCCTTGGGCGGCGCCACATGGTCCCAGAAGCCGCCGTTCTCGTCATAGGTGATGACGACGAGCATGTGGCCCCATTGCGGGCTCTTCTCCAGATGCGCGACCAGGTCGGCCAGATGCTGGTCGCCGGAGAGCACGTCGGCATAGCCCGCATGCTCGTTGAGATTGCCCTGGGGCTTGTAGAACGTGACCTGGGGCAGGGTGCCGGCATCGATCGCCTTGATGAACTCGGCTCCGTCCATGCCGCCGTCTTTCAGGTGCTCGTCCCGCGCCGGCTTGCCCGGCGCATATTCGGCGAAGTAGTTGAACGGCTGATGGTGATACTGGAAGTCCGGCGCCTTGGGATCGTTCTTGCCGTCCAGCGTCGCCTGCCACGCGCCCGCATACCAGGCCCAGGTGATGTTCTTCGCCGTCAGCAGGTCGCCGATCTGCTGCATGGTCTGCGGCGGCAAGGTGGTCGGCTTGCTCGGATCGGCCAGCGCCGGGTCGCCGCCCTTGACCGGCGGGTTGTTGCTCGGCTGATAGGGCGGCTGCATCGTGTTGACGGCGTAGAAATCCGGCGTGATCGCCCCGTCGCTCTTGAACTTGGGGATGCCGTCCAGCGCCGATTTCGGGCCGTTGACGGCCGGGGTCAGCGTGATGCCGTCGGCTTCGACCGCCGCGATCAGGCCCTTGGCCGGCGATTTGTCGGCATCGGGATAGACCGGCGCACAGGCGCAGACCAGGTAGAAGTGGTTGAGGAACGAGCCGCCGAAGGCGCCGTGGAAGAAGTTGTCGGCCAGGGTGTATTTCTGCGCGATCGACCAGAGCGGCAGTTTCGAGCCGTCGTAATGGCCCATCACCTCGCCGCCGGAATCCGCGAAGGCGACGAACTTGTCGTTCTTGCCGCCGTCGATCTGCATCTGCTCCTGGTAGAAGCGATGCCAGAGATCATGGGTGGTGACGCTGAGCGCCGCGTCGAACACTTTCGGGTCGTCGATGCCGAAGGGCTGGTTGGGCAGATGCGCGGTCTGGGCCTGGGTGATCACCGGCGTGACGCCCTTGGCGGTCAGGCCGTCCCAGACCGGCGGAAGCTCCTTCAGCGGGCTGCCGTCGCGGTCGAGCTGAGTATAGGCCGAGGCCTGCACATCCTGCAGCCCGTTCGCGCCCGGGAAGCTGCCGTAGAGATTGTCGAAGCTGCGGTTCTCCGCATAGATCACCACCACGTTCTGGATCGCGGCGACATTCGCCGGCGGTTCGGCCTGCGCGAGCGGGATCGTCACACCGCCGAGACCCGTCAACAGGGTGGTCAGCAGCAAAGCGCGTTTCAACATTCCGGAAGTCCTTTCATTCTGCGCCGCAGGTCCCACGCCCATGAGTCCGCAGCGGTGAAGATGCCTCCTGCCCTGGTCCTTTACTCAAATCCCCGCTGCAGTCTTGGCGGGAGCCTGTTGCAGTTTCGTGACCTCCGGCCGAAAAATCCATGATGCAGATGCGAAGGCCCCGAAAGCATGCCAGGATCGCCCCAGCATCACGAACGCCCCCACGCGCCATGATCCGGCATCCTTTCATCGCCGCCCTGCTGGTCGCCACGAGCGCCCATTTCGCCGCCGCCGGCGAAACGCCGAAGGCCATGTCCCGCGCCGAGGCCTACCGGCAGGCCGCCGAGCTCGAAGCGCTCGGCCACGATCTCTTCTTCGACCCGATCCTTTCCGGCTCGGGCAAGGAGAGCTGCTCGACCTGCCACGCGCCCGACCGCGGCTTTGCGCCGGCCAATGCGCTGCCGGTCCAGTTCGGCGGATCGGATATGAAATCGCCAGGCACCCGCGCGGCGCCGTCGCTGACCTACCTGCAGGCGACGCCGCAATTCACCGAGCATTACTTCGACAACGAGGACGAGGGCGACGAGAGCGTCGATAACGGCCCGACCGGCGGCCTGACCTGGGACGGCCGCGCCGACCGGCCGCGCGACCAGGCGAAGATCCCGCTGCTCTCCGCCAACGAGATGGCCAATCCCAGTGCCGAGGCCGTGGTCGATCGCATCGCCCGGAGCAAATACGCCGCGCCCTTGCGCACGATCTATGGCGACGATGTCTTCGGCGACACCGACCGCGCCTTCACCGGCATCCTGACCGCGCTCGAGACCTTCCAGCAGGATCCGGCCACCTTCTATCCCTATTCCAGCAAATACGACGCCTATCTCCAGGGAAAGGCGAAGCTGACCGACCAGGAGGCGCGGGGCCTGGCGCTCTTCAATGACGAGACCAAGGGCAATTGCGCGAGCTGCCATCTGAGTGAGATCGCCAGCGACGGCACGCCGCCGCAATTCAGCGATTTCGGCATGATCGCCCTCGGCGTGCCCCGCAATCCGGAGATCCCCGCCAACAAGGACCCGGCCTATTTCGATCTCGGCCTCTGCGGCCCCTTGCGCACCGATTTCAAGGGCGAGGCCGATTATTGCGGCCTGTTCAAGACGCCGAGCCTCCGGAATGTCGCGTTGCGCCAGACCTTCATGCATAACGGCTATTTCCATTCCCTGCGCAAGGTGGTGGAATTCTACGCGACCCGCGATACCAGTCCCGAGAAGTGGTATCCGCACCGAGCCAACGGCTCGATCGACATCTATGACGATCTGCCCGAGGCTTATCGCGCCAACCTCAACACCGATCCGCCCTTCGGCGGAAAACCCGGCGACAAGCCCGCGCTGGACGATCGGGAGATCGACGACATCGTCGCCTTTCTCGGCACGCTGACCGATGGTTATAGGCCTTGAAGCAGCCCGCGAATTTTGCCGAAATGGGAACCGCGTTCGACGCCCGACACTTGTGACTGGGACGCTTCCGAGGTGTGGTCATATGCCGCCGCATATCGCCCTGATCATCGTGTTAGGTTTGTTTGTTGCCGGCAACACGCTGTTGATGGTGGGCGCCTGGTGGTGAGGCGCCGATCGAGACGATAGGCCGCGCGCAACCGCTTCGGGGATGGTGCCATGCGTGAGAAGCCTGACCTCGACACCGAGATCTCCGTGCTCGATCGCTATTGGCGCGCTGCGAACTATCTCTCCGTCGGCCAGATCTATCTGCTGGACAATCCGCTGCTGAAGCAGCCGCTCTCCGCCGCGCATATCAAGCCGCGCCTGCTCGGCCATTGGGGCACGACGCCGGGGCTCAATTTCATCTATGCGCATTTGAACCGGGTCATCCGCCGCGACGATCTCGACATGATCTTCGTCTGCGGCCCCGGCCATGGCGGTCCCGCCATGGTGGCGAACACCTATCTCGAAGGCACCTACAGCGAGATCTATCCGGAGGTCAGCGCCGATGCCGAGGGGATGTGCCGGCTGTTCCGCCAGTTCTCCTTTCCCGGCGGCATCCCGAGCCATGCGGCGCCGGAAACACCGGGCTCGATCCATGAGGGCGGTGAGCTCGGCTATGCATTGCTGCACGCCTATGGCGCGGTCTTCGACAATCCGGATTTGATCGTCGCCTGTGTGGTCGGCGACGGCGAGGCCGAGACCGGCCCGCTCGCCGCCTCCTGGCATTCCAACAAATTCATCAATCCGTCACGCGACGGCGCGGTGCTGCCGATCCTGCATCTCAACGGCTACAAGATCGCCGGCCCGACCGTGCTCGGCCGCTGCGACGACGAAACCATCCGCAGGCTGTTCGAGGGCCTCGGACACGAGGTGCATTTCGTCTGCGGCGAGGACCCCGCGCTGATGCACGGGCTGATGGCGGAGACCTTGGACCGCATCTTCCCGCGGATCCGCGAGATCCAGCAGCAGGCCCGCGGCGGCAATGTCGGGAGCTGGCCGCGCTGGCCGATGATCGTGCTGCGCAGCCCCAAGGGCTGGACCGGCCCGAAGGAGGTCGATGGCAAGAAGACCGAGGGCTTCTGGCGGTCGCACCAGGTGCCGCTCGACGGCGTGCGCACCAATCCCGCGCATCTGGCCCAGCTCGAAGCCTGGATGCGCAGCTACAAGCCGGAGGATCTGTTCGACGACGAGGGCCGCCTGAAGCCGGAGCTGCGCGCCTTCGCGCCCGAAGGCGAACGGCGCATGGGCGCCAATCCCAATGCCAATGGCGGCGCGGTGCGAAATCCTTTGCGCTTTCCGGCCTTCGAGGATTTCGCCGTCTCCGTCCCGGCGCCGGGCAAGAACCAGGCCGAAGCGACGCGCGTGCTCGGCCAGTACCTGCGCGAGGTCATGCGGCGCAATGCGGAGACCCGCAACTTCCGCATCGTCGGCCCGGATGAGACGGCGTCGAACCGGCTCGATGCCGTCTTCGAAGTGACCGACCGCACCTGGATGGAGCCGACCATCCCGGAGGATGTCAATCTATCGCCGGACGGACGGGTGATGGAGGTCTTGAGCGAGCATCTCTGCCAGGGCTGGCTCGAAGGCTACCTGCTTACCGGCCGCCATGGGCTCTTCAGTTGCTATGAGGCCTTCATCCACATCGTGGATTCGATGTTCAACCAGCATGCCAAATGGCTGAAGGTCTCGCGCAACCTCGCCTGGCGGCGGCCGATCGCCTCGCTGAACTATCTGCTGACCTCGCATGTCTGGCGCCAGGACCATAACGGCTTCAGCCACCAGGATCCGGGCTTCGTGGATCTGGTGGCCAACAAGAAGGCGGACATCGTCCGCATCTATCTGCCGCCCGATGCGAATTGCCTGCTCTGGGTCGCGGATCACTGCCTGCGCACCCATGACCGCATCAACGTCATCGTGGCGGGCAAGCAGCCGGCGCCGCAATGGCTCGACATGGC
>DASZYM010000575.1:0-5328 GCA_035545355.1 Dongiaceae bacterium | reverse complement strand
TCGAGAAGAAACTCGGCAACCCGCAATTCGTCGCCAAGGCCAATCCCGAGGTGATCGAGGAACAGCGCGCCAAGCTCGCCGAGTTTCGGCAGGCCCAGGCGAAGCTCACTCAGGCGCTGGATCGGCTGTCGAAGATCTGAGGTTGTTAACTTAATCGCGACGACGTCAGAAAAGACGGGTAAGTATCTGAGGAATAAAGTTTTAGCGCTGTTCCGGCTACCCCGGGATTCGGCGTTTTGGTTATGTCCGGTGTAAGTTGGCGGGCGTAGCCCGGCGCGTTGCGGCCACACGGGTGCCCGTATCCAGCGGAAGCATTGTACTACATTTGTTCTCTATAAGCAATCGCGGGGGAGCAGGTGATAGTCCCTCGTCGCCGGCTCGCTTTGCAGCGCATCGACCAGATCGAGCGCCGCTGCCGGGCCGGCGGCCAAGTCCGGGGTCCAGCCGAACCAAACTCGTGGATCCTCCGCCTTCGCGGAGGATGATGAAGCCTGGGGATGCATCCATTTGAACTCGTCATGGTCCGCGCAGGCGGACCATCCACGAGTTCGACAGCAGTGGTTACCCGGTCTTCAGCTTAGGCACTCTTCGACGCGCTTCAGGAGCACGCCGCGCTCGCGTTCGTTGCGGGTGAGGGTGGCGGCGCGCTCGAATTCGGCCTTGGCCTCGGCCTTGCGGTCGAGCTTGAAGAGGAGGTCGCCCCGGACCGCCGGCAGCAGGTGATAGTTCTTCATCGCCGGCTCGCTTTGCAGCGCATCGACCAGGTCGAGCGCTGCCGCCGGGCCGGCCGCCATCGACACCGCCACCGCGCGGTTGAGCGCCACGACCGGTGTCGGCATCACCTGCAGCAGTATGTCGTAGAAGCCGACGATCCGTGCCCAGTCGGTCTCTTCCGCTTTGCGGGCGCGCGCATGGCAGGCGGCGATGGCGGCCTGCAGCGCATAGGGGCCCATGCCGTCGGCCGCCGCTTTCTGCGCGCGGTCGAGCGCCATGAGGCCGCGCCGGATCAGGAGCTGGTCCCAGGTCGCGCGGTTCTGGTCCATCAGCAGGATCGGCGTGCCGTCCTTGGCGATCCGCGCATGGAGCCGCGAGGCCTGGATCTCCATCAGCGACACGAGGCCGTGGACTTCGGATTCCTGGGGCGCCAGCTCCGCGAGCACGCGGCCCAAGCGCAGCGCCTCCTCGCATAAAGCCGGACGTGTCCAGTCGGCGCCCGAGGTCGCCGCATAGCCCTCGTTGAAGATGAGATAGATCACCTCCAGCACCGAGGCGAGGCGCTCATCCATGTCCTCGCCGCGCGGGACCTCGAACGGGATCTGCTTCTCGGCGAGGGTGCGCTTGGCGCGGACGATGCGCTGGGCGATGGTGGGCTCCGGCGCCAGGAAGGCGCGGGCGATCTCGTCGGTGGTGAGGCCGCCGAGCAGGCGCAAGGTCAAAGCCGCGCGCGCCTCGGTCGCCAGCACGGGATGGCAGGCGATGAAGATCAGCCGGAGCAGATCGTCGCCGACATGATCGTCAAGCGCGGCATCCCAGTCCGGCATCTCGCCTTCCAGGGATTGCAGCTCGCGGCCGATCTCCGCATGCTTCTTCTGCTGCATGACGCGGCGGCGCACGCCGTCGATCGCGCGGTTCTTGGCGGCCTGCATCAGCCAGGCGCCCGGCTTGTCGGGGATGCCGCTCGTGGGCCATTGGCGGAGCGCCGCCTCCAGCGCGTCCTGGGCCAGCTCCTCGGCCTGGCCGACATCGCGGGTGATGCGGGTCAGGCCGGCGATCAGCTTCGCCGCCTCGATCCGCCAGACGCCCTCGATGGCGCGATGGATATCGATTGTCGTGGTCCCGGTCGCCGTCATGGCGACGGATTAGATCAGGTTGGGCGCGGGGCGCAACCTGGTGGGATAGGGAGGGAGGGCCGGCGGGGTTCCGAGGACGGGTATGGCCCGTCATCGCACCATTTACATCGTCATGGTCCGCGCAGGCGGACCATCCACGAATTTGCATCCGCCGCTCAATCTCGCCGGTGGTTACACAGCTTTGCGCGGCGAAACTCGTGGATGGTACGCCTTCGCGTACCATGACGAACATAATATACGGAACCGTCCGACAACCTCGGTCTGGCAATTGCAACTCCGAGGGGAGGGAGGTCCGCACGACCTCGCCTCAGGCTTTCTTGCGCTTCTTCTCGAGGGCGTCGCGGATGGCGGGCTCGTTCGGCGCGGCGGCTTGCACCTCGGGGGTGAAGTCGTCCCATTCCTGAACCTGCCGGATCTCGACCGTCATGTTCTCGTCGCCCGGGATCTTCTTCGCCCAGGCGATGGCTTCCTCGCGCGATTTCACCTCGATCATCCAGAAGCCGCCGACCACTTCCTTCGCCTCGGCGAACGGGCCGTCGCGCAAGACCGGCTTCCCGTTCTTGAAGGTGACGCGCATGCCGGTCGATGGCGGGTGCAGGCCTTCCATCGAAAGCACCACACCCGCTTTCATCAGCTCGGCATTGTAGCGGTCCATGGCCGCCACCGCCTCGGCAGGGGGCATGGCGCCGGCCGGTGCCGTTTCGTAACCCTTCGGGATCACGATCATCATGAATCGCATCGGTCTTCTCCGCTTACATCTGTTGCGGGACGATGATCATCCAGTTCACGCCGAGCTTGTCGGAGACCACGCCGAAGGCCGGCGAGAAGAAGGTCTTGGCGATCGGCATCTTCACCTGGCCGCCGTCGCTCAGGGCCTTGAACACCTTCTCGGCATCGGCGGCGTCCTTGGCATTGAAGGTGAGGGAGATGCCCTCGAACTTGGCCGTGCCGGTGCAGTAGCCGTCGGAGCCCATGAGCTCGGTATCGCCGATCTTGAAGCTCATATGCATGATCTTGTCGCCGCTGCCGGGCTTCATGTTCGCCTGCGCCTCGGGCGGCGCGTCCTTGAAGCGCATGACCATGCCTTCCTTGGCGCCGAGCGCCTTCTTGTAGAAATTCAGGGCTTCCTCGGCGCGGCCTTCGAACGAGAGGTAGGGGTGGATCTGCATGACGACTCCTGTCTTTCCTTGGTTTGGTTGTGGAACGGCGATTACTGCTTCCGCTGGGCGTCCATCTCGCGGAACCTGTCGAGCGACTCCCGGGCGGCCTCGATCGGCTCGAAATCCTCGAGCTCGTAGAGCTGACGGACCTCGATCTCGCATTCCCGGTCGAAATGCGGCTTGGGGAAACGCTTGGTCCATTCCAGCGCCTCCTCCCGTGTCTTGGTCTGGATGATCGTGTAGCCGGCGACCAGCTCCTTGCTCTCGGTGAACGGGCCATCGACCACCGCCCGCTTGTCGCCGGTATACTTGACCTTCCAGCCCTTCGCGCTCGGCTGCAGGCCGGAGGCATCCAGCAGCACCCCCGCCTTGACCAGTTCGTCGTGATAGGCGGCCATGGCCTCGAACAGTTTCTCGGCATTGTCCGGAAACTTGCCGGCCTCGCTGTCCTTGGTCGCCTTCACCAGGATCATGAAACGCATGGTCGTCTCCTGTGGTTCGCGGGCGCTCAGTGTCTCCCGTCCATATGTCGAACCAGGGCGGCCGGAATCGACAGCATCCCTCCCATTTTTCTTCTATTCCATAAACCATTGAAACCATTGCATAGTAATGACCAAGCCGCACGGCGATGCGGCATTGGGGAGGTTCCGCTCCGATGACAGTCCTGCGTCTCGCCTTGGCGGCGCTCTTGACGGCGGCGGCCACGTCCGCGGTCGCCGACCCGATCACGGTGGAAGGCCTCACCTTCTCCGACGAGCTCGGCAATTTCCGGCTGGTCTCGGTGACGGGGAAGGGAACGTACAACGATCCCTTCGTGGTGAAGGAGGAGATCACCGGGCCCAAGGATCCGGTGCTGGTCATCAAGAACTTCAGCGCGAGCTTCGGCAACCGTGTCGGCACGCAGCACACCGCTGCCTTCGCCATGGAGAAGATCGTCGTCAACAAGACCACCAAGACCTGGCAGGGCTTCCAGGTCGAGCTGCGGGAGATCGAGACCCGCCCCAGCACCTATGAGGACGGCCTGAGCTTCGGCCAGGCCTCGCAGCTCGCCGACGACTACGTGCAGAGCAGCATGCCCAATTCGCAGCGCCTCGACGAGCCCGAGGATTCGCTCGGCTTCGGCGGCGCCAATATTCCGCCCGGCGGGCAGGCGACCTTCCGCTTCATCATCTCGGACATGTCGCCGGTCTATCGCTTCTACCTGGTGCAGCGCCCGCAGCAGCCCCTGTCCTAGACCTCGACCCCGCGCTATGGTTGTGGCCCGAGAGTCACGGAGCATCGCATGCGCTATGTCGGCATCGCCGTTCTCGTCCTGATCGTCGCCGGGGTCGTCTGGGCCTTCGGCAGCGTCAACAACATCCCGCGATACGAGGAGGACGTGCATGCCAAATGGGCCCAGGTGCTGAACGACTATCAGCGCCGTGCCGACCTGATCCCGAACCTGGTGCAGACGGTCAAGGGCGAAGCCAATTTCGAGCAATCGACCCTGACCGCCGTGGTGCAGGCGCGGGCCAAGGTCGGGACCACCCAGCTTCCCTCCGACATCCTGACCAATCCCGAGGCGATGAAGCAGTTCGACGCCAACCAGGGCGCGCTGACCTCCGCCTTGTCGCGCCTGCTGGTGGTCTCGGAGCAGTACCCGCAATTGAAGGCGACCGAGGGCTTCCAGACCCTGCAGGCGCAGCTCGAAGGCACCGAGAACCGCATCGCCGTCTCGCGCCGCGATTTCATCGAGGCGGTCCGGGTCTACAACACCGAGCTCAAGACCTTCCCCGGCTCGCTCTGGCACGCGATCCTCTATCGCGACCGCGCGCCGATGCAGCAGCTCCAGGTCGAGCCGCAGAAGATGGATGTTCCGCAGGTCGATTTCGGCACGAGTGGGAGCAGTGGAAATTAGAGCCATCTTCGGCTTCGCGATCGTCCTTGAACCGCTGATGCGCATGCGGCGCCTTCTTGCCCTGTCATTGCTGCTGATGATGGCGGTGCTGTCACCGGCTTTGGCCGATCCGCCGATCCCGGCGCTGACCGGACGCGTGGTCGATGACGCGGACGTGCTCAGCACCGCAACGGTCGATGCCATCTCGGCGAAGCTGCAAGGCTACGAGGCCGCGACCACCAACCAGGTCGTGGTGGTGACCTTGCCCGACCTCAAGGGCTATCCGATCGAGGATTGGGGCCTGGCGCTCGGCCGCGGCTGGGGGCTCGGGCAGAAGGGCCATCCTGATCGTGGCGCCGAAGGACCGCCAGCTCCGGATCGAGGTCGGGTACGGGCTCGAAGGCGTGCTGCCCGACGCTACTGCCGACCAGATCATCCGGAC
>DASZYM010000574.1:0-4375 GCA_035545355.1 Dongiaceae bacterium | reverse complement strand
GACCGTGTTGAGGCCGAGCTGGCGCATCAGACGACGCGTCTCGGCATATTCCGTCGAGGTCGGGGCCTTCACCCGGATCCAATCCGGCTTGCGCAGGATCGGCGTGTCCGGCCGATGGGCCTTTTCGGGGTGACGGAGTGCTGCGGGATCGATCAGAGTCATAGGCTAAAAATGGAGCGTCCGGCCGTAAGCCGCAAGCACTGCCTCGTGCATCATTTCCGAAAGGGTCGGATGCGGGAAGACCGTCGCCATGAGTTCCGCTTCGGTTGTCTCCAGCGTCTTGGCGATGGTGTAGCCCTGGATCAGCTCGGTGACCTCGGCGCCGACCAAATGGGCGCCCAACAGTTCGCCGGTCTTGGCATCGAACACGGTCTGCACCAGGCCGTCAGGTTCGCCCAGCGCGATCGCCTTGCCGTTGCCGATGAAGGGGAACTTGCCGACCTTGACCTCGCGCCCGCCGGCCTTGGCGGCTTCCTCGGTCAGGCCGACGCTGGCGACCTGGGGCATGCAATAGGTGCAGCCGGGGATATTCTTCGTGTTCATCGGATGGACGCCCTTGAGGCCGGCGATCGCCTCGACGCAGATGACGCCCTCATGCATCGCCTTATGCGCGAGCCAGGGCGGACCGGCGAGATCGCCGATGGCATAGACGCCGGGCTCGCCGGTGCGGCCCAATTCGTCGATGACGACATGGGTCTTCTCGACCTTCACCTTGGTCCCTTCGAGCCCGATATTCTCGACATTGCCGACGATGCCGACCGCCATGATCACGCGATCGACCGTGATCTCCTCGGTCTTGCCGCCCGCCTCGATCGTGGCGGTGACGTTGTTGGCGCCCTTCTTCAGGGCTTTCACGGTGGCACCCACCTTGATCTTCATCCCCTGTTTCTCGAAGGCCTTATGGGCGAAGGCGGAGATTTCGGCATCTTCCACGGGAAGGATGCGCGGCAACACTTCGACCACAGTCACCTCGGCGCCGAGGGTGCGGAAGAAGCTGGCGAACTCGATGCCGATGGCGCCGCTGCCGACCACCAGCAGCGATTTCGGCATCATGTTGGGCAGCAGTGCCTCGCGATAGGTCCAGATCAGCTTGCCGTCGGGTTCGAGGCCCGGCAGCGCGCGGGCGCGGGCGCCGGTGGCGAGGATGATGTGCTTGGCGGTCAGGTCGGCGACCGGCTTGCCGTCCTTCTCGACTTTCACCTTGCCGGGGCCGTTCAACTTGCCCGAGCCGTCGAACACGGTGATCTTGTTCTTCTTCATCAGGTGCTTGACGCCGTTGGTAAGCTGCGTCGAGACCTTGCGCGAACGGTCGATAACCTTCTGGAAATCGAAGCCCACATCCTTGGCGACGAGGCCATAGGCGTCGCCATGCTTCATGTTGTGATAGACCTCGGCCGAGCGCAGCAGAGCCTTGGTCGGGATGCAGCCCCAGTTGAGACAGATGCCGCCCATATTCTCACGTTCGACCACGGCAACATTCAGCTTGAGCTGCGCCGCGCGGATCGCGGCGACATAGCCGCCGGGACCACCGCCGAGAATGACAACGTCGAAGTTGGTATCGGCCACGTTCAGGCGTCCTCTTACAGGGGTTCTTCGATGCCGGACTGGGTCGAGCAGCCTTGGGCGATCGTCTTGAGCTCCGGGTCGCTCGACAGCAGGCCGGCGATCTGCATCGCGGTCATCGGCTCGCGCTTGGCGAGCGCGGCAACCACGCCGTCCCGCCAGCAGGCGCAGGCCTGATCCAGCTTTGCGTTCTGGTCCTCGGGTATGGTCTGGCCGGCTTTGCTCGCGCGTTGCCGGTAGGTGGCGACGCAGTTGGCGGCGAAGGTGTCCTTGAACTTGGTCGCGACAGCAGGGTCCTTGAAATCGACCTTCACCGAGGTTGCCCAATAGGCGCCGACGCCCATCACTACGATGATGATCGCGATGATCCCGCCCAACGCCCAGAGTGCGATTTTCATCGCCGGCGCCTGAATCAGACCAGCATGGCGGCCGGGCTTTCGACCAGCCGCTTGAAGGCCGCCAGCAATTCGGCGCCGAGCGCGCCATCGACAGCGCGGTGATCGACCGCCAGCGTGGCGCTCATCACCGTCGCCACCGCGAGCTGGCCGTTCTTCACCACGGCGCGCGGCTCGCCGGCGCCGATTGCGAGGATCGTCGCCTGCGGCGGGTTGATGATCGCGCTGAAGCTCTTCACCCCGAACATGCCGAGATTGGAGAGTGAGCCGCTCCCGCCGGTATAGTCCTCGGGCTTCAGCTTGTTGGCTTTTGCCCGGCTGGCGAGATCCTTCATCTCGGCGGAGATCTGGGTCAGCGTCTTCGACTCTGCCTGGCGGATGATCGGGGTCACCAAGCCGTTCGGGATGGAGACCGCGACCGAGACATCGGCAGTCTTGTACTGCTTGATCCCCTCGTCGCTCCAGGAGGCATTGGCCTTGGGCACCTGCTTCAGGGCCAGGGCATAGGCCTTGATCATGAAGTCGTTGACCGAGAGCTTGTAGGCGCCCGGTGAACCATTGGGGCCGTCCTTCGGCGATCCGGCATTGGCCTCCTCGCGGAGCGCCAGCAGCTTGTCGATCTCGCAATCGACCGTGAGATAGAAATGCGGCACGAACTGCTTCGATTCCTGCAGCCGGCGCGCGATGGTCTTGCGGATCGTCGTGTGCGGGATGATCTCGAACTCGGGCTCGCCGAAAGCATTGAAGCTCGGCGCGCCGGGCAACGTCGCGGCACGCGGCGCCGGCCCCGCCTTGGCGGTGCCGCCGGCGGCCGCCTTCTCCACATCGGCGCGGACAATGCGGCCGTTGGGGCCGCTACCGGTCACGCGGTTGAGATCGACACCCTGCTGCTCGGCGATGCGCCGCGCCAGCGGACTGGCGAACAGGCGCTTGCCATCATGGGCCGCGGCAGGTTTGGGCGCGGCAGTCGGCGCAGGCGCTGCCGCGGGTTGCGGTTTAGCCGGCGTCGGAGTCGGCTGCGCCTTCGGTGCTTCGCCCTTCGGCTGAGAAGACTTCGTGGCGGGTTCGGGCTGGGTCGTGGGCGTCACATGAATGTCGGAGGCGCTTTCGCCCTCTTCCAGCAGCACGGCGATGACGTCGTTGACCTTCACGCCTTCGGTGCCGGCGGGGACGACGATCTTACCGATCTTGCCCTCATCGACAGCTTCCACTTCCATGGTCGCCTTGTCGGTCTCGATCTCGGCGATCACGTCGCCGGACTTGACGCTGTCGCCTTCCTTCTTCAGCCACTTGGCGAGGTTGCCCTCGGTCATCGTCGGCGAGAGCGCGGGCATCAGGATGTTGATCGGCATCTTGCGCTCCCTCAGCGATAGCAGACTTGTTTCGCCGCTTCCGCGATCTGCGGTGCCTGCGGCAAAGCCAGCTTCTCGAGATTGGCCGCGTAAGGCATCGGCACGTCGATGCCGGCAACCCGAACGACCGGCGCATCGAGATAGTCGAAGGCGTGCTCCATGATGACCGCCGCGAGCTCCGAGCCGATGCCGGCCACCGGCCAGCCCTCTTCCACCGTCACCAAGCGGTTGGTCTTCTTCACCGAGTTGACGATGGTCTCGACGTCGAGCGGGCGGATGGTGCGGAGATCGATCACCTCGGCGTCGATCCCCTCCTTCTTCAAGAGCTCGGCGGCTTCGAGTGCGACGCCGACCATGCGCGAGAAGGCGGTGATGGTGACCTGGGTGCCAGGCTTCACAACCTTGGCCTTGCCGATCGGCACGATCCAATCCTTGTCCTGAGGGACCTCGAAGCTCTGGCCGTAGAGGATCTCGTTCTCCAGGAAGATGACCGGGTTGGGATCGCGGATCGCCGATTTCAGCAGGCCCTTGGCGTCCGCCGCCGACCAGGGTGCGACGACCTTGAGTCCCGGGATATGCGCGTACCAACTCGCATAGCATTGCGAATGCTGGGCGGCGACGCGAGCCGCCGCACCGTTCGGGCCGCGGAACACGATCGGCGAGCCCATCTGGCCGCCGGACATGTAGTTGGTCTTGGCCGCCGAGTTGATGATCTGGTCGATCGCCTGCATGGCGAAGTTGAAGGTCATGAACTCGACGATCGGCCGCAGGCCCGAGAAGGCCGCGCCGACACCGAGGCCGGCAAAGCCCTGCTCGGTGATCGGCGTATCGATGACGCGATCCGCCCCGAACTCTTCCAGCAGGCCCTGGCTGACCTTGTAGGCGCCCTGATACTCGGCGACTTCCTCGCCCATCAGGAAGACTTTGGGATCGCGTCGCATCTCTTCGGCCATGGCGTCGCGCAAGGCTTCGCGCACGGTCTGGGTCGCGGTCGGGCCGGAATATTCCGGCTCGGCGGCGACGCTGACGGCAGCCGGCAGTGCCGGTGCCTTGGCGGGAGCGGCC
>DASZYM010000573.1:0-14578 GCA_035545355.1 Dongiaceae bacterium | reverse complement strand
TCGGGCAAGAAGATCACCTTCATCGACACGCCGGGCCATGCCGCCTTCACCGAGATGCGCGCCCGCGGCGCCAACGTCACCGACATCGTGGTGCTGGTGGTCGCCGGCGACGACGGCATCATGCCGCAGACCGTCGAGGCGATCCGCCATGCCAAGGCGGCGAACGTGCCGATCCTGGTCGCCATCAACAAGATGGATAAGCCGGATGCGAATGCGCAGAAGGTCCGCCAGGAGCTGCTGAACCACGAGCTGGTGACCGAAGAGCTGGGCGGCGACGTGCTGACCGTCGAGGTCTCGGCCAAGACCAAGATGAATCTCGACAAGCTGGAGGAGATGCTGCTTCTCCAGGCCGAAGTGCTCGATCTCAAGGCCAATCCGGATCGCGCGGCGCAGGGCGCGGTGATCGAGGCCAAGCTGGAGCGCGGCCGCGGCGCGGTCGCCACCCTGCTGGTGCAGAAGGGCACGGTCCGGGTGGGCGACATCTTCGTGGCCGGCACCGAATGGGGCCGCGTTCGCGCGCTGCTCGACGATCGCGGCAATCCGGTCGAATCCGCCGGTCCGGCGACGCCGGTCGAGGTGCTCGGCCTGCAAGGCACGCCGCAGGCGGGCGACGTCTTCTCGGTGGTGGAATCCGAGGCCCGCGCCCGCGAGGTCACCGAGTTCCGCCAGCATCAGCTCCGCCAGAAGCAGGCGGCGGCCGGCGCCCGCGGCACGCTGGAGGAGATGTTCTCCAAGATCGCGACCGGGGAGGCAAAGGAACTGCCCGTGGTCATCAAGGCCGACGTGCAGGGCTCGGTCGAGGCGATCGTCAACAGCCTGAACAGCCTCTCGAACGACGAGGTGGCGGTGCGGATCCTCCATTCCGGCGTCGGCGGCATCAACGAATCCGACGTGACCCTGGCCCGGGCTTCGGGCGGCCTGATCATCGGCTTCAACGTCCGCGCCAACCCGCAGGCCCGCGAGCTCGCCAAGCGCGACCACGTGGACATCCGCTACTATTCGATCATCTACAACGTGGTGGATGACGCCAAGGCGGCGCTCTCGGGCATGCTGGCGCCAACTCTGCGCGAGCAGTTCCTCGGCAATGCCGAGATCCGCGAGGTCTTCAACATCACCAAGGTCGGCAAGGTCGCCGGCTGCATGGTGACCGAGGGCCAGGTCAAGCGCGGCGCCAAGGTGCGCCTGCTGCGCGACAACGTGGTGATCCACGAGGGCACGCTGAAGACCCTCCGCCGCTTCAAGGACGAGGTCCGCGAGGTGAAGGAAGGCTTCGAATGCGGCATGGCCTTCGAGAACTACGACAACATCCAGAAGGGCGACGTCATCGAGTGCTTCGAGATGGAAGAAGTCGCCCGAGCTTTGGCCTGATCAGATCTCAGAGAACAGATGACAGATGTCAGAAGGACTTTTCTTCTGACATCTGATGTCTGACATCTGTCCTCTGCCTTAAGCTCCCGAGCTGAACTTCGCGTAATTCTCCTGCACCAGCTTCTGACCTTTGGGCGTGAGCTGGCCTTCCTGCAAGGTGCCGGGGCCGAAATCCTCGGCGCCGAGCAGGGCCGCGTGCAAGGTATCGGGGATCAGCTTCTCGGCGATCAGGCGGTCCGCGGTGATCGACGTGATCGGCGGCTGGTAGCCGTTGTAATCCACGAAATTGTGGTAGGCGTTGTCGTTGTCCAGCAGGAAGTCGAGCCAGAGGTGCGCCAGCACCGGCTTCTTCGACTGGGCCGGCACCGCCCAGACGTCGTTCTGCACCGGCACCTTGCCCTTCGGCGCCACCCAATAGGCGAGCTTGTGCGTGTCGAAGCCCTGGGGCGCGTTGTACATCGCCGCGGCCAGCATCTGCCCCGACCAGATGTGATGCAGCTTGGACTTGCCGTCGGGCAAGGTCTGATAGCCGGTCGAGGTGATCTTCGGATTGCAGATCGGGATCAGCGCCATCAGGTCGGCGAGCGCCGCCTCGTAATCCGCGGGATCCTCGGTGTTCACATCGGCTTTGCCGCGATAGAGCATCGGCAGCACCATGGCCTCGCGGGAATCGTCCAGGATGCCGACCCCGCCGTTGTATTTCTGCGCCTGCCAGAAGATGGACCAGGGATTGTCCAGCTTCGCGATGTCGTCGGAGACGAGGTCGCTGCGCCAGCCGATGCCGGTGGAATAGACCGTGTAGGGCACGGTGTATTGCGCGCCCTGATCGTAATAGGGGTCCTGCAGCGCCGGCCAGACATTGGCCTTCAGGTTCGGGACATAGTCGTGGTTGATCGGCTGCAGCAGCTTGCCGGCGACCGCCTGGGCGATGCGGTTGTTGGTGAGCTCGGTGACGTCGGCCTGCACCGTGCCGGCGGCGAGCTTGGTGATCGCCTCGTCGATATCGCCGAACGCGTTCAGCACGACCTTGACGCCGTACTTCTTGCCGAAGGCTTCCATCAGCTTCGGATCGACATATTCGTCGTAGTTGAAGATGTAGAAGCTGCCGCCGCTCTCGGGCTTCATCCCGCTCTCGATCGGCTTCCGGAAGGTCGGCAGGGTCACCGGCTTGTCCGGCCGCGCCAGCGGGATGCCGGCAACCGTGCCGTCGTCGGCGGATGCGAGTGCCGGAAACAACGTGGCCGCGGCGCCCGACGCCAGCAGCAGCTTCACCGCCTCACGCCGCGTGATGCGCCCGCGCGCCAGCTCGCCGATCACGCGATGCATCGAGATCCCGCTTTCCATGACGTGCTCCCTGATTGGTGATTGTCCGGATTTTATAACTGGTCAGTCAATTACGGCAAGAGACAGACTTGTGACGAATGTCCCGTTAAATGCCGGTATCAAGCTGCTGAAAGATCGGATTGATCTTGACTCCACAGTCAGTTAGTAACGATTGACCAGGGAAACGGACGGGCCGATGAAGCGCGAAAAGATCAAGCCGGCGGAGCTGCGGAGCGCGGTGGTGGTTCTGCCGCCGCGGCGCCGTGCCAAGGGAAGCGATCGCCGCCGCCAGATCATCGAGGCGACGCTGGACGTGCTGGCGGCGAAAGGCTTTGCCGAGATCACCATCGGCGATGTGGCCCGCGCGATCGGCATCTCGACGGCCTTGGTGCTCTCGCATTTCGGCACCAAGGAGCTGCTGCTGCTGGAAGCCCAGCGCCTGCTGGCGCGCGAATATCACGACAACTGGCAGCAGGCCTTGGCGGCGAGCGGGCCGAGTGCGGCCGCGAAGCTCTGGGTGCTGGCCGATGCGGAGTTCGCGGTCGGCATTTGCACCCCGAAGAAGATCATGGCCTGGAAGGCGTTCTGGGCCGAGGGCCGTCTGCGGCGCGAATACATCGCCGAGTTCGGCCCGCGCAATGTCGAGTATCTGCGTCTGATGACCGAGCTTTGCGCGACCTTGATCAAGGAAGGCCGCTATGCCGGCTATGACGCGCGGGTCTGCGCGCGGAGCATCGACGCGCTGGGTTCCGGGCTCTGGATGGAGCTGACCTCGACCGCCACGCCGATGACGCTCAACGAGACGCGCAAGACCGCGCTCACCCATCTTGCCATGATGTTCCCCCGGCATTTCACGCCGAGGGGACCACTGAAGACCAGATGACCCGTCATGCCCGGACGTGATCCGGGCATCTCGTGCCGCGTGGGAACCAGACGCCCGGACCAGGCCCGGGGGGTGACGTGCTATACAAGGACGATGCTGCGTCCCTTTCCCGTCCGTCTCGTCGATTACGATCCCGACTGGCCGCGCCAGGCGCAGGAGCGCATCGCGCGATTGCGCGTGCTGGAGCCGGTGCTGGTCGCCGTGCATCACATCGGCTCGACCGCGGTGCCGGGGCTGATCGCCAAGCCGATCATCGATCTGATGCCGCTGGTCGGCGATCTCGCTTCGCTCGACCTCGAGCGCGGCCAGGTCGAGGCGCTGGGCTACGCCTGGCATGGCGAATACGGCATTCCGGGCCGGCGCTATTGCACGGCGGATATCGGCAACCGCCGCGTGGCGCAGCTCCATTTCTTCGCCATGGGCGATCCCGGCGCGAAGCGGCACCTTGCCTTCCGGGATTATCTGCGGGCGCATCCCGGCATCGCCGCCGCCTATGCCGCCGAGAAGCGGCGCGCCCGGGATATGCACCCCGGCGACCACCAGGCCTATGGCGGCGAAAAGCAGGCCTGGATCAACCGGGTCGAGGCCGAGGCGCTGGCCTGGTACGGCAACCGGGGCGCTTGACCCAAGCGGCTTGACTCGGGCCGCGATCCGGGGGATTGCAGCGCCCGACATGCCCAGGAAGAAGAAATCCACCGCCGCTCCCGGTCAGCGGCCGCTCCGCGTCGGCGAGGAAATCCGCCACGCTTTGTCGCGCATCCTCGCCCGCGAGCTGGATCGGCTGAACGATCCCGATCTCTACGGCAAGAGCGTCACCGTCACCGAGGTTCGGATCAGCCCCGATCTCCGGAACGCGACGGCGTTCGTCGTGCCCTTGGGCGCCACCGTTTCCGGCGACGAGGCCGAGCCGCTGATCAAGGCGCTGAACCGCGCCGCCGGCTTCTTCCGCGGCCTCGTCGCCAAGGACGTGAAGCTGCAATTCTCGCCCACCATCCGCTTCAAGCTCGACGAGAGCTTCGACGAGGCGAGCCGGATCGAGAAGATCCTGCACGATCCCGCCGTGGCGCGGGACCTCGACGACGACGGGGAAGAGGACCCCGATGAAAGAGGTGGGGACTGATGGCCCGGCGCAAGAAGGGCCAGAAGGTCGATGGCTGGGTGATCCTGGACAAGCCGGTCGGCATCACCTCGACTTCCGCCGTCGCGGCGGTGAAGCGGCTGTTCGACGCCCAGAAGGCGGGTCATGGCGGGACGCTGGATCCGCTGGCGACCGGGATCCTGCCGATCGCCCTCGGCGAGGCGACCAAGACCGTGCCTTTCGTGATGGACGGGGAGAAGAGCTACCGCTTCACCCTGAAATTCGGCGAGGCGCGCGCGACCGACGATGCCGAGGGCGAGGTCACCGCCCGCTCCGACCGCCGGCCGAGCGATGCCGAGATCCGGGCGGTCCTGCCGAAATTCCAGGGCGAGATCACCCAGGTGCCGCCGGCCTTCTCCGCCATCAAGATCGGCGGCGAGCGGGCCTACGACCTGGCCCGGGACGGCGAGGTTGTCGAGCTGCAGCCCCGGACCGTCCTGGTCCACGAGATCCGGCTGACCGAGCGGCCCGATCCGGACCAGGCCGTGATCGAGGTCAAATGCGGAAAAGGTACATATATGAGGGCTTTAGCCCGGGATATCGCCCAGGCCTTGGGGACCGTCGGCCATGTCGGCGCCCTGCGCCGGCTGCGGGTCGGGCCCTTCGCCGAGGAGGGGGCGATTTCACTGGAATCTCTGAAGGCTTTGGGCCATAGTCCCGCCGCTTTTAAGCACGTTTTGCCGATCGAGACCGCGCTGGACGACATCCCGGCACTGGCCTTGTCGGCCACCGAGGCGATACGCCTTCGGTCCGGGCAACCGGTTGGACTTCTCCACCGTCTCGACCGCGACCGTATTCGGGGGTTCACCCCCGGCGACATGGTTTGCGCCATGTCGGAAGGCAAGCTCGTCGCTTTGACCCGTTTCGAAGCGGGCGAGCTCGTTCCGGTGCGCGTCATGAACCTCTAAAGCTCGGAAGGAGAGCCCCGATGTCGATTACCGCAGAGCGGAAATCGGAAGTCATCAAGGAATACGCCAAGGGCAACAACGACACCGGTTCGCCGGAAGTCCAGGTCGCCATCTTGAGCGAGCGCATCAAGAATTTGACCGAGCATCTGCAGAGCCACGAGAAGGATTTCCACTCGCGGCGCGGCTTGCTGGTCATGGTCGGGCAGCGTCGCCGCTTGCTCGACTATCTCAAGAAGAAGAACAACGCGCGCTACCAGGACATCATCAACCGTCTCGGTCTGCGCCGCTGATTTTCGACGAACCCGCTTCGCCTCTCGAAGCGGGTTCGCTGCTTTAAGGGAATCCCGCTTCGTATTGGAGCGACCGGCGGGCGGGATTCATGCCTCTCGAGTTTTGAGGGGTTGGGGCCGGGCCGACGCAAGCAACGCCATCGGGCGCGTTGCTTGCGCGGGTCCGGCGTCGCAACGGTCGCGCAACGCAACCAGGACTCCCCGAGGCACAGCCAATAGGGGGAGCCCGAAAGGACTCGATACATGTTCAAGATTTTCCGGAAAGAACTCAATTGGGGCGGGCGCAAGCTCGTGCTCGAAACCGGCCGCATCGCCCGCCAGGCCGATGGCGCGGTGCTCGCGACCTATGGCGATACGGTGGTGCTCTGCACCGCGGTCGGCGCCAAGGCGCCGAAGCCCGGCGTCGATTTCTTTCCGCTGACCGTCAACTACCAGGAGAAGACCTTCGCCGCGGGCAAGATCCCCGGCGGCTTCTTCAAGCGCGAAGGCCGTCCGACCGAGAAGGAAATCCTCACCTCGCGTCTGATCGATCGGCCGATCCGCCCGTTGTTCCACCCGGTCTATCGCCACGAGACCCAGGTGGTCTGCACCACCTTGAGCCATGACATGGAGAACGATCCCGACATCGTCGCCATGGTCGGTGCCTCCGCCGCGCTGACGCTCTCGGGCATTCCGTTCATGGGCCCGATCGGCGCCGCGCGCGTCGGCTACATTGAGGGCGAGTACGTCCTCAACCCGAAGCTCAGCGACCTGCCGCAGTCCAAGCTCGACCTCGTGGTCGCCGGTACGTCGGAAGGCGTGCTGATGGTCGAATCCGAGGCCCAGGAGCTCTCCGAAGAGGTGATGCTGGGCGCCGTCAACTTCGGCCACCAGCAGTTCCAGCCGGTGATCAACGCGATCATCGAGCTCGCCGAGCAGGCCGCGAAGGAGCCCTGGGCCCTGGCCGAGAAGGATCCCGCCAGCGAGGAAGTCTGGACCGCGCTCAAGGCGCAGTTCTCCGCGCCGCTCGCCGCCGCCTACAAGGTGCTGGCCAAGCAGGATCGCACCAACCAGGTCGCGGACGTGAAGACCAAGGCCAAGGAAGCGATCGGCACCGACGAGAAGAAGGCCGAACTGGTCGGCAAGCTGTTCAAGGAGCTCGAGAAGGACATCGTCCGCGGCAACATCCTCGACACCAAGAGCCGCATCGACGGCCGCGACCTCAAGACCGTGCGCCCGATCGTGGCCGAGGTCGGCGTGCTGCCGCGCGCCCATGGCTCGGCGCTGTTCACCCGCGGTGAGACGCAGGCTCTCGTCGTTGCCACGCTCGGCACCGGCCAGGACGAGCAGATCATCGACGCGCTGACCGGTGAGTACCGCGAGAAGTTCATGCTGCACTACAACTTCCCGCCCTATTCGACCGGCGAGGCCGGCCGCATGGGCTCCCCCGGCCGCCGCGAGATCGGCCATGGCAAGCTCGCCTGGCGCGCCATCCGTCCGATGCTGCCGGTGGGCGACGACTTCCCCTATACCGTGCGCATCGTCTCGGAGATCACCGAGTCCAACGGCTCGTCGTCGATGGCGACGGTCTGCGGCTCCTCGCTCTCGCTGATGGATGGCGGCGTGCCGCTGAAGCGTCCGGTGGCGGGCATCGCCATGGGCCTGATCAAGGAAGGCGACCGCTTCGCGGTGCTCTCCGACATCCTGGGCGACGAGGATCACCTCGGCGACATGGATTTCAAGGTGGCCGGCACCGACCAGGGCATCACCGCGCTGCAGATGGACATCAAGATCACGTCCATCACCGCGGAAATCATGAAGATCGCGCTCGGCCAGGCCAAGGACGGGCGCCTGCACATCCTCGGCGAGATGGCCAAGGCGCTGACCGGCGCCCGCGACACGGTGAACCAGAACGCGCCGCGCATCACCGTCATCAACATCCCGAAGGACAAGATCCGCGAAGTGATCGGCACCGGCGGCAAGGTGATCCGCGAGATCACCGAGGTCACCGGCGCCAAGATCGACATCGAGGACGACGGCACGATCAAGGTGGCGGCGGTCGATGCGGCCGCGGCGAATGCGGCGATCAACTGGATCCGCGGCATCGTCGCGGAGCCGGAGATCGGCGTGATCTATGACGGCAAGGTCGTGAAGATCATGGATTTCGGCGCCTTCGTGAACTTCCTGGGTTCGCGCGACGGCCTGGTCCATATCAGCGAGCTCGCGCCGCAGCGGGTGAAGCAGGTGGGCGACGTCGTGCAGGTCGGCCAGTCGGTGAAGGTCAAGGTCATCGGCATGGACGATCGCGGCAAGGTGAAGCTCTCGATGAAGGTGGTCGATCAGGCGACCGGCGCCGACATCAGCGACCAGGTCGCCCAGCAGGACGCCGAGCGCCGCGCCGAGCGCAACCGCGAACGGCAGGGCGCGTCGGAGTAGTTGAAGTTCTCCGCGGAGAGACCCGTCGACCCCTCCCCCTGACCCTCTCCCTCAGGGGGAGAGGGGACTCTTAAGGCGAGCTCCGCTCGTGGTGGGTGTCGAAGGTTGTCAAAATCCCCCTCTCCCCCCGCCGACGAATGCGCCGACGGGGAGGGAGAGGGCAGGGGTGAGGGGTCGATGACTCTATCCGAGCAACACTCATGAAACTCGACCTGCCCACCGTCATCGGGCATCGCGGCGCGGCCTTGGACGCCCCCGAGAACACCCTGGAGAGTTTCCGCGAGGCGCATCGCCAGGGTGCCCGGTGGGTGGAGCTCGACGTCAGCCTGACCGCCGACGACCAGATCCTGGTGATGCACGACGACACGCTCGACCGCACCACCGACGGCAAGGGTCCGGCGCACGAAAAGACCATGGCCGAGCTGAAGCGGCTCGATGCCGGCTTCTGGTTCGGCAAGGCGTTCACCGGTATCCGGCTGCCGACGCTGGCCGAGACCGTGGCGCTCATGACCGAGCTCGACATGAACTGCAATGTCGAGATCAAGGGCTCGAACCGCAATCTCGAGACCGCCAAGGCGGTGATGGCGGAGCTGCGCCGCACCTGGCCGGCCGACAAGCCCAAGCCGCTGATCTCCAGCTTCGAGATCGAATGCCTGCGCGGCGCCGAGGCCGAGGCGCCGGAATTTCCCCGCGGCTATCTCATCTGGGGCCGCCCGGTCGATTGGCTGGCCCAGGCGCGCAGCGTCGCCGCCTCGACCATGAACATCGACAACGACCACGCGACGCAGCCCTGGATGGCCGAGTTGAAGCAGGCCGGCTACGGCGTGCTGGTCTGGACCATCGATGCGCCGGAGCGCGCGGCCCGGGTGATGGAATGGGGCGCCGACGGCATCATCACCGACGCCCCCGGCGCCGTCTTGGCCCGCTTGGCCAAAGGCGTATAATCACCACATAGAGGACAGCGCGCGTCCTGACACACGCGCACGCCCTCACCCCGGCCCTCTCCCCGTCGGGGCGAGGGAGAAGAGCGGAGCCCGCTGTTTCCGCTGTAGAGCCGCGTCCCCTCTCCCCAGCGGGGAGAGGGTTAGGGTGAGGGTGAGGGTAGGGACTCGCCGACACCGAGATTGAGGAACGAGATTTTGAAGCCGTTGAACACGTTGAAGATGTCGGGTGTGGATGTGCTGCCGCTGGTGGAAGGCGGCAAGGGCATCTCCGTTTCCAACGGCGAATCTTCGGGCGCCTGGGCCAAGGCGGGCGGCATCGGCACCTTCTCCGGCGTCAACGCCGATTCCTACGACCCGAACGGCAACCCGATCCCGCAGATCTATCACGGCAAGACGCGGCGCGAGCGCCACGAGGAATTGCTCGCCTATGCGATCAAGGGCGGCATCACTCAGGCTCGCATCGCCTATGAGACCTCGGGCGGCCACGGCCGCATCCATATGAACGTGCTCTGGGAGATGGCCGGCGCCGAGCGCGTGCTGCACGGCGTGCTCGAAGGCGCCAAGGGCCTGATCCATGGCGTCACCTGCGGCGCCGGCATGCCCTATCGCATCGCCGAGATCTGCGCGCATTACAACGTGCATTACTATCCGATCGTCTCGTCTGCCCGGGCGTTCCGCGCACTCTGGAAGCGCGCCTATCACAAGTTCCAGGACTGGCTGGGCGGCGTGGTCTACGAGGACCCATGGCTGGCCGGCGGCCATAACGGCCTCTCCAATGTCGAGGATCCCAAGAAGCCGCAGCCGCCCTTGCCGCGCGTGCAGGAGCTCCGGCAACTGATGCGCGACGAATGCGGGCTCGGCGCGACGCCGATCGTGATGGCGGGCGGCGTCTGGTATCTGCGCGAATGGGCCGACTGGATCGGCAATCCCGATCTGGGCCCGGTCGCCTTCCAGTTCGGCACGAGGCCGCTGCTGACCCAGGAGAGTCCGATCTCCCATGCCTGGAAGCAGCGCCTGCTGCATCTGGGCGAAGGCGACGTCTATCTCAACCGCTTCAGTCCGACCGGCTTCTATTCGTCGGCGGTGACCAATCCGTTCCTGCTGGAATTGAAGGAGCGCTCCGAGCGCCAGGTCGCCTACAGCCAGAACAAGGTCGGCGAGCATGAATGGCCGTTCCCGGTCGGCGCCCGCGGCCGCCTGGTCTACCTGACCGCAGCCGACAAGCTGCGGGCGCAGAGCTGGGTCGATCAGGGCTTCTCCGAGGCCCTGCGCACGCCGGATTCGACCCTGGTCTTCGTGCAGCCGGACAAGGCCAACGAGATCCTGACCGACCAGATCAACTGCATGGGCTGCCTCTCGCAGTGCCAGTTCTCCAACTGGGCGCAGAACGACCAGGGCACCACCGGCCGCAAGGCCGATCCCCGCAGCTTCTGCATCCAGAAGACCTTGCAGGAGATCAGCCATTCCGACCGGATCGACGACCAGTTGATGTTCGCCGGGCACAACGCCTATCGCTTCCGCGACGATCCGTTCTACGCCGACGGCTTCGTTCCCACCGTCAAGCAACTGGTCGAGCGCCTCGTCACCGGCGACTAGTCCCCGAAGGAATCAGCACCGTGTCGAAGGGCGTCGAACCACGCGGATCGCATCTCGTGTCGATCCTGCTGCTGCTCGGCCTCGCGCTGCTCTGGGGCTATAACTGGGTGGTGATGAAGGTCGGGATCCATGATTCCGGCCCGGTCCTGTTCGCCGCCGTGCGCATGCTGGGCGGAGCCGCGATCCTCTCGGTGGTGGTCCTGGTGCTGCGCCGGCCGCTGCACATGATCGAGCCCTGGACGGTGGCGGCGATCGGCCTCTTCCAGACCACGGGCGCCCAAGGCATGATCGCGATGGCCTTGCATGGCGGCACGGCCGGCAAGAGCGCGGTCTTGAACTACACCCTGCCGATCTGGGTCATGCTGATCGGCTTCGTCTTCCTCGGCGAGCGGCCGCGCACCGGCCAGTGGATCGCGACCGCGACCGCTTTGGTCGGCGTCGTCGTCATGACCTTCGTCGGCAGCCATACCAGTTCCTACGAGCCGATCCTCTATGCGATCGGCGCCAGCATCTGCTGGGGCGCCGGCGTGGTGGTCAACCAGGGCTTCCTGCGCCGCCACCCGGGCAAGATCGATACCTTGGTGCTGACCACCTGGCAGATGATCATCGGCGGCATCCTGCTCGGCGTGCTCGCGGCGGTCGTGCCCGAAGCGCCGATGCAATGGAACACGGCGCTGATCCTCGCCGTGCTCTACAATGTCGGCCCGGCGACGGCCGTCGCCTTCCTGCTCTGGTTCACCTTGCAGCGGCGGATCGAGGCCAACACCTTGTCCCTGATCGTGCTGATCGTGCCGCTGGTCGGGATCGCCTCGGGCTGGCTGCAGCTCGGCGAGCAGCCGAGCGCCACCGACGGGATCGGCATGGCGCTGATCCTGGCCGGCATCGCCGTGATGGTGCTGACCCAGCGCCGCAAGGCGCCGGCGCCGATCGCCGTGCCGGCGGACAACTGATCCGGTGCTGGCGCCCTCGCCGCCGAAGAAGCTTTCGACCGGCGCCTCGATCGCGGCGATCGTCGGTCTCTCGCTGATCTGGGGCTATCACTGGTCGGTGATGAAGATCGGCCTCTACTATTGCGGCGCGCTGACCTATTGCGCGATCCGCTGCATCGTCGCGGCGCCGCTGATGCTGGCTTTCGTGAAGCTCCAGGGCCGCAGCATCCGCCTGAAATCGCCGGGCTGGGCGATCCTGGTCGGGATCGTGCAGACCGCCGGCAATTTCGGCATCAGCGCCATCGCGGTGAAATTCGGCGAGGCCGGACGCAGCGCCGTCCTCACCTACACCATGCCGTTCTGGGTGATGACCTTCGCCTATCTCTTCCTCGGCGACCGCGCCGGGCCGCGCCGCTGGATCGCGGCCTTCCTGGCGCTTGCCGGGATCCTCGTCGTTGCCTTTGCCAGCGGCCGCGCGCAACTCGGTCCGGTCGTGCTCGCGATCGTCGGCGGCGTCTGCTGGGGCGCGGGGGTCGTGCTCTACCAGCAGGCGTTTCGCCGGCATAGCGACGATTCCACCGCCTTCGCCGCCTGGCAGCTTCTGGCCGGCGGCCTCACCATGGCGGCGTTCATTCCGTTTTTTGCCGGCGAGGGCACGATCCAATGGACGGTGCCGTTCATGCTCAGCATCACCTACACGACGCTGCTGGCAACCGCGGTCGCGGTGTTCCTGTGGTTCCTGTTGCTCTCACGGCTCGAAGCCGGCACCGCGGCCTTTGGCGTGCTGCTGGCGCCGGCGATCGCCTTGGTCTCGAGCTGGATCCAGTTGCAGGAGCACCCGGCGCCGATCGAAGCGCTCGGCCTCGCCGTGATCCTCGCCGCGATCGCCTTCTACGCCTGGGCCGAATGGCGCCGGGCGCATCTGGCGCGGCGCGCTACTCCGTCAGCGCGAACGGGGTGAACTTCGTCCCGCGGTCGAAGAAGTCGATGCCTTCGTGGCGCTTGAGATAGTTCACCACGAGATAGGTCAGCGGCGTGGCGGCGGTCTCGTAGCAGACCTTGAACAGCCATTGCGAGATGATCAGCGCCACCAGTGCATCGTTCGGCATGAAGGGCTCGCCGTAGAAGGCGAGGGTGCAGAAGATCGTGCTGTCCAAAGCCTGGCCGACCACCGTCGAGCCGATGGTCCGGGTCCAGAGATGCCTGCCCTCGGTCCAGATCTTCATCTTCGCCAGCACGGTCGAGTTGGCGAACTCGCCGAACAAGTAGGCGGTGAAGGAGGCGGCGAGGATGCGGAACTGCGTGCCGAGGATCGCCTCGTAGGAGGCCTGGTCATGCCATTCGGCATTGGAGGGCAGGACTTGGCCGAGATAGATCGCGGCCGCCGCGAAGAGGTTGCAGGCAAAGCCAATCCAGATCGCCTTGCGCGCCCGCTTGAAGCCATAGACCTCGGTCAGCACGTCGCCGAGGATATAGGTGACCGGAAAGATCAGGTCGGCGGCCTGCAGCACGACCGGATGGCCGAAGAGGGTGAAGGGCGAAATGGTCTTCACCGCGATCACGTTGGAGATCAGGAGATCGGTCACGAAGAAGGCCACCACCGCCACATAGAGCGTGGAATGCTCGGCTTTCTTCAGGCTGGGTGATTCGGCCAATCTGGTCTCCTGGACGGCCCGGAAGCGCTGGCATTCTGCGGGCGGCGCTGTTATAGCCGCGCCCGAAAGCCATGAAAACCGCGGATTTCGACTTCGTCCTCCCCGAGGACCGCATTGCCCAAACCCCGGCAAAGCCCAGGGATTCCGCCCGTTTGCTGGTGGTGGGCGAAGGCCTCCTGGACCGCCGGGTCAGCGATCTGCCGGCTATCCTACGCCCAGGCGACCTGATGGTCTTCAACGACACCAAGGTCATCCCGGCCCAACTCCGCGGCAAGCGGATTAAACCGGCGGGCGAGGCCGGGATCGACGTCACCCTGATCCGCCGCGATGCCGTCGACGCAAGGCTGTGGCAGGCCTTGGCCCGCCCGGCGAAGAAGCTGAAGGTCGGTGACATCGTCCATTTTGACGCGGCCATCGAGAACGCGACGGCAATACCCGTCGACCCCTCACCCAACCCTCTCCCTCAGGGGGAGAGGGCTTCCCACCGAGACGCCGGGCCACCGAGCGCGATGGACAGTACAACAGCGTCCCCTCTCCCCCTGAGGGAGAGGGACAGGGTGAGGGGTCGACGTGACCCATCCGACTTCGCTCTGACGGCTGAGGTGACGGGCAAGGGGGAGGCTGGCGAAATCTCCCTGCGCTTCGACTGCGACGAGGGCGCGGTGATGGCCGCCATCCATCGCCTCGGCTCGATGCCGCTGCCGCCCTATATCCGCAAGCTGCGCCCCGTCGCCAAGGAAGACGAAGCCGACTACCAGACCGTCTATGCCAGGCGTGAAGGTGCGGTCGCCGCGCCGACCGCGGGCCTGCATTTCACGCCGGAACTGCTGGCGGCTCTGGATGCGCGCGGCGTCGAGCGGGCGCATGTGACCCTGCATGTCGGCGCCGGCACATTCCTGCCGGTGAAGGTCGACGATCTCGAGAATCACCGCATGCATTCCGAATGGGGTGAGGTCACCGCGGACATTGCCGACCGATACAACCGCGCGCGTGCCGAAGGCCGCCGCATCGTCGCCGTCGGCACGACCTCGCTGCGGTTGCTGGAAAGCGCGCTCGATCGCCAGGGAAAGATGCAGCCCTTCAACGCCGAGACCGACATCTTCATCTATCCGGGAAAGACCGTGCGGTC
>DASZYM010000572.1:0-1528 GCA_035545355.1 Dongiaceae bacterium | reverse complement strand
CGGTGCCCCTTGGGACCGTTCCGGATTTCATCGCGCGAGATTCATCTCAGAGGAAGCCGAAGCGGAAAGCGAGCCAGAGCTTCTGCCATTTCGGGAGCTTCACCGGCTGGTCGAGGTCTTTCCAGTCGGCCTTGACCAGGCGCTGCAGGATCGCGCGATAGACGGCGCCCATGATCGCGGCCGGGCGCATCGGCCGCTTGGCGCAGCGATCCATCGCCGCGCGGGCCTTGGCGAAATGATCGAGTGCCAGGCTGGCCACGTCGCGGCAGACCTTCTTCAGCTTCGGATGCGCCAGCACGGCCTTCGGCTCGCCGCAGGGGATGCCGTGCTGCTCCAGCAATTCCTTGGGCAGGTAGAGCCGCCCGCGCTCCGCATCCTCGGCGAGATCGCGCAGGATGTTGGTGAGCTGCAGCGCGCGGCCGAGATGATGCGCGACCTCGTCGGCATCGGGCTCGGTGCAGCCGAAGGCGCGGACCGAAAGGTGCCCGACGGCGCTCGCCACCCGGTCGCAGTAGAGGTCGAGCGTCGCCAGGTCCGGCGCGACGATCGCCTGCTCGGCATCCATCGCCATGCCGTCGATCACGGCGAAGAAGTCCTGCTTGCGGAGCTTGAAGTCGCGGGTCGGGCCGACCAGAGCCTGGGCGACCGGCTTCGTGGGATTGCCGGCAAAGACATGCTCGATCTCCCGCCGCCAGTCTTCGAGGCCCGCGCGCTTCTCTTCCAGCGAGCCGCCCTCGTCGGCGATGTCGTCCACCTCGCGGCAGAAGGCATAGATCGCGTACATGGCATTGCGCCGCGCCGCCGGCAGCAGGCGCATCGCCGAATAGAACGAGGTGCCGCTCGCCTGGACCTTGGCGGCGATGGCCGATTGGAGCTGATCGACGGTCATATCGGTCATGCCGCCTGCCGTCCCGGCTTGCCGCCGCCCATGAGCGCCCAGCAGATCCCCTCGACGCCGGAGAACAGGAAGTCGCGCTTGCTGGGCTTCACCCTTTCGGCCAAGGGATCGCGCCGCCGCAGCTCGCCGATCATACGGTCGGCGAGGCGCACGATCGTGGCGCTCTCCGCGCGCAGGCGGAAATCCTTGAGCACGCTCGGAAGTTTGCGCGCGTCGACCATCAGCGCGTCGGTCTCGTCGAGGCATTGCGCGATGGTCTGCCTCAGGCCGGCGGTCGCGCGCTTGCCGGAAAGCTGGCCGACATCGGAGCCGTGCCGCGAGAGATGATCGAGCGGCACATAGACCCGGTCCATCTCCAGGTAGTCGACGCCGCAATCCTGCAGATGGTTGATCACCTGCAGCGCGTTGCACAGCGCATCCGAGGCGAACCAGCCGGCCGGATCCTCGCCATGGAGGTCGAGGAGCTGCCGCCCGACGGGCGAGGCCGAGTAGCGGCAATAGGTCATCAGCTCGCCCCAATCGGCATAGCGCTGCTTGGTCGCGTCCATGCGGAAGGCGGTCAGCAGGTCGCAGCCATGCTGGGGCGTGACGCGGGTGGCGGCGAGGCTGCGGCGCAGATCGGCGCTCTCG
>DASZYM010000571.1:0-3959 GCA_035545355.1 Dongiaceae bacterium | reverse complement strand
TCGGGCGGAAGCGTGCCCAGTGTCGGATGCAGCACCCGCGAGACGACAAAGCCGGCAAGACCGAGCAGGCACCAGACCAGCGTTGCCGCCGCGAAGGTAGGATCGGCGCACCAGGTGGCGGCACTCCCCGCCCAGCAGCTCAGCCCCGCATGCTGCGCGGGTGCAGCGACGGCGGTGCAGACATCGCCGAGGCTGAGGGAGCAGATCCGTGCCGTGCCGCTGTCCTGCAGCGACTGAGAGACCACAACCGCCGGCCAGGAATACCAGGATCCCACATCGGTGCGAGCAAACCACCGATACTCGATCGCGGAGGTGAGGAACCAGAGGCCCAGGACGCCGACGAAAAAGGCGCCCATGGCGCCCGCGCTCAGCCGCCGCCTCCAGCCGTTCATGCCGTTGCTTGCGTGACGGCCTTCGGCAGGACTTGCGACAACCTCCCGCCAACCCGCACCGGCTCGACCTTCTTCGCCAGCCCCGTCGCATCGTCCGTCTCGACATAGATGCCGCAGAGCGTGCCCGGCCCCATGGCGGCGGAGAGGCGCTCGGTCGGCATCTTCTTGGTGAAGCGGGCGATCGGCGTCCCCTTCTCCATGCCGATGACGGAATCGTAGTCGCCGCACATGCCGGCATCGGTCTGATAGGCGGTGCCGCCCGGCAGGATCATGTGGTCGGCGGTCGGGACGTGGGTATGCGTGCCGACGACGATGGAGACCCGGCCGTCGAGGAAATGGCCCATCGCCATCTTCTCGCTGGTGGCCTCGCCGTGGAAATCGATCAGGATCGCATCGACATTGCCGCCGAGCTTATGGGCGCGCAGGAGCTGTTCCGCCGCCTGGAACGGATCGTCCAGCGGGTCCATGAACAGCCGCGCCATGATGTTGGCGACCAGCACCTTCTTGCCGCGCGCGGTCTGATAGACGCCGCTGCCCTTGCCCGGCGTGCCGGCCGGGAAGTTGATCGGCCGCAGCAGACGGGGATCGCCGCCGATGAAGGAGATCGTCTCCTTCTGGTCCCAGACATGGTTGCCGGTGGTGATGCAATCGACCCCGGCCTTGTAGAGCTCGTCGCAGATCTTCTGGGTGATGCCGAAACCGCCGGCGGCGTTCTCGCCATTGGCGACGACGAGGTCGAGCGCGAGATCGCGCCGGAGCCCCGGCAGCTTCTCCAGCACCACGTCGCGGCCGGACCGTCCGACCAGATCACCGCAAAACAGAAGTCGCATTCACCAATTCCACATCACGTGCACTTGCGCGCCCAGGCCTCGGTCGCAATCCAGTCCAGCCGCTGGTCGAAGGGGCCGCGCGGCAGGCGCTCGGTCTCCTGGGCCGAGAAGGCGATGCCGATCGCCCATATGGGACCGCGGGGGACCGGATGGCCAGAATGCGCCTCGTGCCGGCGCTTTTCCAGGGTCCGGTCGTAGAAGCCGCCGCCATAGCCCAGCCGGTAACCCGCGCGATCGAACGCCAGAAGCGGCACCAGCAGAACCTGGGGCTCTAGCTCCGGGGCACCCTCGGGCGGCGTCATCACCTTGAAGGCGCCCTGGACCAGGGGGGTTCCCGGCGTCCAATGCCGGAACAGCAGCGGCTGGCCCTTGGCCCTCACCACCGGCAAGGCGATCCGATGCCCGGCCTCATGGATCTGGTGCATCAGCGGCCTGATGTCGAGCTCTCCCGGCAGCGGCCAGTAACCCGAAACCACGGCCCCGCGCGGCAGGTGGACCGATTGATGGAAATGGGCGGTCAGCCGGTCGGCCGCATCGGGATGGGCGGCAAAGGCCCGGGCGCGGCGTTCCGACGCGGCACGGCGCTCGCGGGTCTTCCATTCGGTTGTTTCGGCAGTCTCCATCTCCGCCCCGAATTTCAATCAGGGCGGAGGCAGCGAGCGGGCGGCGCCGCATGGGCCGATGACACGTATGAATCCTCTGTGGCCTGCTAACGCAGGTGGGCGCCATATGCCGAAACCAGGGTTCCGGTAGGGACAGCTCCCGAGAGGTCGATATTGGCCCCAGGGATTACCCGGTCTGTCGCACCCGGCAGCAGACCGCCCAGAGGCTATTTAGGCCGCTTCGACCCGGGCGGCAAGGGACTCGATCCGCTGCGCCAGGGTCTCGATCGTGTCGGCCAGGGCCAGCTCGCGCCGGAGCGAACCCTCGCGGCCTTCCTCTTTCAGCTTGGCCGCTTCGCGCTTCTTCTGATCGAGCTCGTCGGCGAGCAGCAGCGCCGTCATGACGAAGGCCATGCCTTCGGTCATCGGATGCGCACCCTTGGTCACGCCTTCCATGCGGCGGCGAATCTCGCCGGCCAATTCCAGCACGCGCGCTTCTTCGCCCTCGCCGACGGCGATGTCGTAGTTGCGTCCGTTGAGTGCGATGGTCACGGTCGGCATGAATGATCCCCCGCCCCGAGGCCTAAAGGCTTCCCGCCATCACGGTCTGCAGGCGACCGACGGCGATGTCGAGCCGGTCGGAAACCAGCCGCGCCTCTTCCTGAAGCAATTCGTGAGTCTCCCGCAACGCCGAGAGCTCCTGCTCCATCGACGTGCGCTCGCGGTCGCTGCGCTGCGAACTCTCGCCAACGGCGGCATCCAGCCGGGCCATGGCAGCATCCAACCGGTTCATCGCCGTTTCCAAGCGGGACATTGAAAGGATTGCTGCCTCTGCTGTGGGTCGTCCAACGACCCGCGTTTCTTGTCGTTGGCTTTGAATTAAACCGGTGATCGCGGAACGCGTCAACACGGCAGAGGGTTGCAAATGGTATTGGATGGCCGCCCCAGTTGAGGTTGACCATACCCCGGTGAGCGGGCATGTTCGCCATCTGTCACCCACATCGGACACAGAAATTTTCCTCATGGCACCGGATACTGCCGACCGCGGCGCCGCGGTTAACCACAAAGAGATGGCGAATGCGATCCGCGCACTGGCGATGGACGCTGTGGAAAAAGCCAATAGCGGCCATCCCGGCATGCCGATGGGCATGGCCGACGTCGCGACGGTGCTCTTCTCGAAATTTCTGAAATTTGATCCGAAGAATCCGAATTGGCCGGATCGCGATCGCTTCATCCTCTCCGCCGGCCACGGGTCGATGCTGCTCTACGCGCTGATGTATCTGACCGGCTATCCGGCGATGACCATCGACGAGATCAAGCGCTTCCGGCAGATCAACAGCCTGACCCCGGGCCATCCCGAGCACGGCCATACGCCGGGCGTCGAGACCACCACCGGGCCCTTGGGCCAGGGTGTGGGTAACTCGGTCGGCTTCGCGCTCGCCGAACGCATCATGAATGCGCGTTTCGGCAACGACCTGGTCGATCACTATACCTATTGCATCGCCGGCGACGGCTGCCTGATGGAAGGCATCAGCCACGAGGCGCTCTCGCTCGCCGGTCATCTGAAGCTCAGCAAGCTGATCCTGCTGTTCGACGACAATCATGTCTCGATCGACGGACCGACCGAGCTCACGGTCAACGACGACCAGGTGAAGCGCTTCGAGGCGCATGGCTGGAACGCCACCCGGGTCGACGGCCACGACCCGCAGGCGATCGAGCAGGCGATCGCGGCCGCGCAGAAATCCGACCGGCCGAGCATGATCGCCTGCCGGACCATCATCGGCTATGGCGCGCCCAAGAAGCAGGGCACGGCGGCCACCCATGGTTCGCCGCTGGGCAAGGAAGAGATCGCCGGGGCGCGCGAGAAGCTGGCCTGGCCCTACCCGCCCTTCGAGATCCCGGCGCCGATCCTCGACGCCTGGCGCAAGATCGGCGCGCGCGCCCGGCCGGCTTTCGAGGCCTGGACCAAGCGCCACGCCGCGGCCGCGCAGAAGGCGGAGTTCGACCGGGTGCAGAACGGCGCGCTGCCCGAGGGCTTCAACGAGGCCATCCAGAAGATCAAGAACACCTTCGCCGCCGAGGCGCCGAAGATCGCGACCCGGCAGGCCTCGCAGAAGGTGATCGAAGGCCTGACC
>DASZYM010000570.1:0-4393 GCA_035545355.1 Dongiaceae bacterium | reverse complement strand
TCGGGCGAAAGCGCGTCCTCGACGCCGCCGCAGAACGCCGGCCGCTGATCCTTCCGCTCGATGAAGCGCGCCGTTCCGATTCGCGCCGCCATCACCGTCGTCATCGACGACCGGGGCTGGCCGAGGCTGGTCGGCGATCCGGCGCCGCTGCTGCGCCGCGCCGCACGCGCCGCGCTCAAAGTGGCGCGCCGGCCGCGCGGATTGCCGCCGGGCGGCACGACCGCGATCGCCGTCGCGCTACTGAGCGATCGCGGCGTGCAGCGGCTCAACCGCGACTTCCGCGGCAAGGACAAGCCCACCAACGTCTTGTCATTTCCCGCCGCTCTCCTGCCCGATGGGCCGAAGGGTCGGCGCGTCGAAATCGGAGATATCGCGCTGGCCTTGGGCGTGGTGCGCCGCGAGGCCAAGGCGCAGGGCAAGGCGCCGACGGACCATCTGGCGCACCTTATGGTGCATGGCGTGCTGCACCTGCTAGGATACGACCATGAGACGGACCGGGACGCGGCACGGATGGAGAGGCTGGAGCGCAAGGCCCTGGCGGCGCTCGGCATCGCCGATCCTTATCTGCTCGACTGAGGGCGCGCGCCGATGACCGACGTCCCCGCCCGCAATGCGCGACCGGATGTGAACGACGAGGCCGGCACAAGGCGCTCGCTGAAGAATCTGTTCAGGCTCTGGCGCCGCCGCGGCGGCGAGACCGATCTGCGCGACGCGATCGAGGAGCTGATCGAGGAAAACGAGGACACCGAGACCGGCGTGCTGCCGCTCGAGAGCACGGAATCCAGCCTGCTGCTGAACGTGCTGAAATTCGGCGACCTCACCGCCTATGACGTGATGGTGCCGCGCGCCGATATCAAGGCGGTGGCCGACGACATCGACTTGAAGGGCCTGATCCAGACCGTGCGCGAGCACGGCCATTCGCGCCTGCCGGTCTATGGCGAGAATCTCGACGACATCATCGGCGTGGTCCACATCAAGGACGTGCTGCCCTCGATCTTCGAGCCGGAGAAGTTCCAGTTGAAGCGCATCCTGCGCGAGCCGGTCTTCGTCTCGCCGTCGATCCGCCTCTTGGATCTGCTGCTGCAGATGCGGCTCGCCCGCGCGCATATGGTGCTGGTGGTCGACGAGTTCGGCGGCACCGACGGCCTGGTCACCATCGAGGACCTGGTCGAGCAGATCATCGGCGAGATCGAGGACGAGCACGACGTGATCCGCGGGCCGCATCTCGTGGAGCGGCCCGACGGCACCCTGATCGCCAACGGGCGTACGACGATCGAGGATTTCGAGCAGCGGGTGGGGCCGATCCTGACCGAGGAAGAGCGCGAGGCTGATATCGACACTTTGGGCGGCTTGGTGACGGCGCTGGCCGACCGCGTGCCGGCGCGCGGCGAGCTGGTGACGCATCCGTCCGGCATCGCCTTCGAGGTGATCGACGCCGATCCCCGGCGCGTGAAGCGCCTGCGCGTGCGCAACGTGCCGCCGAAGCCGACGCCGGCGGGCGCCTGATGGCGGAGCGCGATCTTGCGGCGCCGCTCCGGCCCGGTTTCATGACGGGGATCGCCGCGACCAGCGGATGGAAGGTGCGCGGCCTCGCCGCGGCGCTGGGCCTGATCGCGGGGCTGGGTTTCGCCCCGCTCAATCTGGTGCCGGCCTTCGCGCTCGGCATCGTCGGGCTGATCTGGCTGACGGTCGAGGCGCCGACGCGGCGCGCGGCTTTCTTCGTCGGCTGGTGGTGGGGCTTCGGGCATTTCGCCGCCGACAGCTATTGGATCGCCGAATCCTTCCTGGTCGATGCGGCGCGCTTCGGCTGGATGATCCCGTTCGTGATCGGCGGGCTCTCGGCCTATCTCGCACTCTTTCCCGCGCTGGCGACATTGGCCCTGCGCTCGGCGCCGCGTCCGCTCTCTTTCGCCGGCATCGCGCTCTTCGCCGCCGCCTGGGCGGTGGCGGAATGGCTGCGCGGCCATCTCCTGACCGGCTATCCCTGGGACCTCGCCGCCTATGTCTGGAGCGGCAGCGATGCGATGATGCAATCGGCCGCGCTCTGGGGCTCCTGGGGCCTGAGCCTGCTCACCGTTTTCGTGCTCGGCCTGCCGGCGCTGCTGCTGCGGATGGATCGCCGCATCGCGACCGCAGCGGTCGGCACGATGGCGGTCTTGCTCGGCGCGCTCTATGGCGGCGGCGCGTGGCGGCTCTCGAGCACGGTCCCCGACAGCGACACGATGGTCCGCATCGTGCAGCCGAATATCGCCCAGTCGCTGAAGATCTCCGCCGACGACCGGCCGCACCAGATCGACACGCTGATGCGGCTGACCCTGCAGACGCCGGGCTTCGACAAGGTGAAGGCGGTGATCTGGCCCGAAAGCGCCGCCAACTATCTGCTGGAGCGCGAGCCCGGCCTGGTTCAGGTCCTGGCCCAGGCGGCGCCGACCGACGGGGTGCTGATCACCGGCGCGCCCCGCGGCGTGCCGGCCAGCGGCGCGCTGGACCAGGTCTGGAACTCGCTGGCGGCGATCGATCACCAGGGCCGGATCCTAGGAACGGCCGACAAATTCCACCTGGTGCCGCTCGGCGAGTATGTCCCGTTCCGTGAGATTTTCCCCTTCATCAACAAGCTGACGCCGGGCTCCATGAATTTCAGTCCGGGGCCGGGGCCGCGCACCTTGCACCTGCCGGCCTTGCCGCCGGTCAGTCCGCTGATCTGCTACGAGGCGATCTTCCCCGGCGCGGTCACCGATCCGAACGATCGGCCCGGCGTCTTGATCAACATCACGAACGATGGCTGGTTCGGCACCAGCACGGGACCCTTCCAGCACTTCGCCAGCGCACGCTTCCGCGCGGTCGAGGAAGGTATTCCGCTGCTGCGTTCGGCGAACACCGGGATCTCGGCGGTGGTCGATGCCTATGGCCGCGTCGAGACGCGCTCGACCATGGTGGTGGAAGCGGTGATCGACGCCGCGGTGCCGTCGGCGCTGCCGCCCACGCCGTTCGCGCGATTCGGAGCGCTCACGCTCCTGCCGCTGATCGTGCTGGCACTCGTTCCTATGCTGTTCGGACGCCGCAAGCATTCGATCTCATAGCCTGCGGCCGATCTCTCCGGCGTCCGCGCGCCTGCGATCCGCGCGCGGGAAATTCAGGATTGGCGCCGTGGAATCGAGCGTTGACCGCATATAGTTGTATGTCTATACACGTCGGCGCGTTACGGTGGGGACCACAACCGAGGGCGGAGTCAGGACGGTTCCGTTGGCGAAAAAGATGGAAAGACGCAAGCTATCGCGTGGCCGGAAATCGTCCGGCCGAATGGCAAGCAAGGGTTTCCCGAATCCGATCGATGTGCATGTGGGCTCGCGCATCCGACTGCGCCGCACGCTGCTGGGCTTGAGCCAGGAGAAGCTCGCCGAAGCGATCGGCCTCACCTTCCAGCAGGTTCAGAAATACGAGCGCGGCGCCAATCGCGTCGGCTCCAGCCGCCTCTTCGATCTCTCGCGCGTGCTCGACGTGCCGATCGCCTATTTCTTCGACGAGATGCCGAGCAACGTCCAGGAGAAGAGCCCGAGTCGCCTGATGGGGCTCGCCACGCCGCCGACCGTCGAATACGAGCCGGACCCGATGGCCAAGCGCGAGACCCTGGAACTGGTCCGCGCCTATTACCGGATCTCCGAGCCTGCGGTCAGGAAACGGCTGTTCGAGCTGATCAAGTCGATCGCCCGCGGCCTGCGCGACGAGGACTGAGGCCGGCCCGGCCGTCGCCCCACCGTCCCCGGACGAACCGCCACCCGACAAATCGCCTCCGCGACGTTTCGTCATCTTTTCATGGGGTTAAGGTAAGAGAAACGCGCTTGACCCCGGGGCGGCGCTCCACCATCATCGCGCCCGCCGAGAGGGGGCCGCGGGCAACGCGGGCCCGTCAGGACCTTCGGCTAAATCCAACAATCTCCATCCGGCCGTGAGCGGGGTATTAGGCGTGACCAGATCCAGCTACTTGTTCACCAGCGAAAGCGTTTCCGAAGGCCATCCGGACAAAGTCTGCGACCGGATTTCCGACACCATCGTCGACCTCTATCTCGGCGCCGATCCCCATGCGCGGGTCGCGGTCGAAACGCTGTGCACCACCAACAAGGTGGTCCTGGCCGGCGAGGTGCGCGGCCCCGGTTCCATCACCCACGACAAGCTGAAGGACGCCGCCCGGGCCGCGATCAAGGATATCGGCTACGAGCAGGAGGGCTTCCACTGGAAGAACGCCGACATCGAATGCTACGTGCATTCGCAGTCGGCCGACATCGCGCAGGGCGTCGATGCCGCGGGCAACAAGGACGAGGGTGCCGGCGACCAGGGCATCATGTTCGGCTATGCCTGCAACGAGACCGAGCACCTGATGCCGGCGCCGATCTAC